>JBDKTF010000342.1:0-3222 GCA_039680295.1 Anaerolineaceae bacterium | reverse complement strand
CCAATTTGCGAGAATTGACGTCCGAGCCTAAGGTTCCACCAAGCGTTTCCCCCTTCGTCGAAGAAGCACCCGCCGCTCCTGCGCCCTTCATCGAAGAAACCCCGGAAGATGATCTGCGCGAAGCATGGTCAATTGGAAATACCGGAGAAGAAGCCATTGAAGCTGCCGAAGACCGCGCTGGATCTGAACCGGCGCCGCTGGAAGCAGCGCCATTACCCACGGTGGAATCTGTTGCAGAAAGCCCCCTTCCCTTGCGCCAGAAACCACCCGCCGAGCCTCCCGTTCTGGCAGACGAAGAGATGGAAGAAGAGGAAGAAATTCCCAGTCCATCTCCTTATACCTACACCGAAACCGTTCAACCCGTGCAGGGGGCGCCCGCCTGGCTGAAACCCGCCGCCGCGTTGGAGGAAACCATCAAACCCGAACGGATGTCAGCGCCCAAACAACGCGTCAATTCGCTGGGCATCTGGATCAGCGGCATTCTCTTCGCCGTCTGTCTGGCGGTGATGGGCTACGGCGCCTACCAACTGCTGATGAAATACCTGGGAGACGGCACATTACCGGGTGATACGAACACGCTGGTCCAATCCTACGGGATCTGGCTGGGAATGTTCGGGCTGGGGTTGATCCTGTCCATTCTCTTCTTCAATCTGATGATGAACGGCATCGACCGGGTATCGGAGGCGCATGTTTTGGAGCGCACCGGAAAGAACACCCGGGGCAACGTCATCAATCAGTGGGAAGAAGAGGGAGAAGCGGGCAAAAAACAGTATTTTGTGGCGTATCAATTTGAATTGCAAAGCCGCACCGGCGAAACAGACGTCTTCCGACTGAAGCAGTCGGTCAATGAAAAGGCATACACCCGATTGAAAACCGGGACGGAAGTGCGCGTGCGTTATCTGCCAGAGGACCCGAACACAGCGCGCATGGAATAAGCTCCATCTTTTATTGAAATGCGGATACTTGAAAAATCTCTGTTCGTTATCTGACAGAGATTTTTCTCTTAATCAGGCTTGTTCAAAAGCGTATTTATCAGGTTGCGGAATCGTTTTTTTGCGGCTCAACAGCCACTGCCAGACCCACCATCCAGCGAACAGAAATACTCCCCACTGGTCTGCGGCGGGTAAAAAGGTTTTCCCCAAAAATAAAGCCACCCAGGAAAATACGATCGCTGCCCACCAGAAGCGATGTTGACCTTTCTGCCAGTCGTGAAGGTTCATCCATGTGAGCAGGGGGATGAGAAACAGCAGTTGTTCGTGGGCGCTGCCCGTCGGATGCAGCAGATAGCCCAACGCACCGCACCAGCCCAGTGCAAGGATGGGATCGAAGCGCCCCCGCCACCAGGACAGGAGAATGACCACCGTAGCGGCGACCAATAATCCGACGGCAATCCTGCCGACCCAGGTGGCAGAAGGTTCAGGGAACAGCAGATCAAGGTGGTGAATAATCACCGGATTCGTTTTTGAATATACCGCATACTGCTCCACTTTATCGAGCCATTGAGAAAACCACTCAGGGAATATGGCAAAACTGATCCCCAGACAACCTATTCCGCCGCACAGAAATCCTGCCAGAAATGGGCGCAATTTGCGGCGCAACGCATCAAGAAGCGCAAACAGAAGAACAACCCAGATGAACTGCGGCTTAATCGTCGCCCATGCCAGCAAAACACCCCCAATCACCTGCCATGAAATAGAAGGGGAGGATCGGGTAAAAATAAACACCACCCAGATCATCACGATTACCGCAAGAAACATGGTGAAATTGCCCAGGACCAGCCCCAGAAACACCGGGTAGAAAAGCAAAAAAGACAGCGGCGCGAGCGACTTTTGTTCTGCGCATGAAACGGTCAGAATGGAAACCAGCAGCGCCAGATTCAACGCCATCCACAACGCCTGAGCCCATTCAAACGGCAATCCAACCACCGGGAGGAGCGCTGCCAATGAATAGATGGGATAAACGAATGAAAGCTGGTTTTCAGCGGGGTCCACAGCGTGGCGCACGATTCCCATCTGACTTTGATGTGTCACATTGGATGAATATGGGCTCTGTCCATCGATGATCGCCGTGCGCCCTGCCACCCAGAAGGTGTAAAAATCGGCGCCGAGGGAGCTGGTGCCCAATGCCAGGCGAATTCCGCAGGTCAGAGCCAGCAGGATCAGCAGGAAGACACCCACCCAGAGCAGCGGGGAAGGATGAAATTCTTTCCCAAATTTTGAAAATGGAAGATGATCTTTCTGGTATCGCGCCATTCAGGTTTCCCCTTCTACATCACCTGGCGAGGATCGGGAAATCAATAAAGATCGTTTTGAACCATTATTCTATTTGGATGCGGTATATCTAACGCTAAAACGATTTCGATATTTACAGTATTTTCCGGACCAAACACTCACCCCCTACATTTACACCTATTTTATCGCAATATTAAGTTTTTATATCTATGGATTAGCGATAATCACAAAGCGAGTTTACACGGAAGAAGATTCGTCTGCGTCACTTCTGGCATCTGCAGATGATTTTTATCTCCAGGGTTTGTTCAGGGGTGGGTTTGGACCTATCCCCACCCTTCCCTGAAGGGAAGGGCTTTATCATTCCAATTCATCTGCTTCATCCGCGCTCATCTGTGGGTGAGAAAGAGTTGGGTTTCGGGCTTCCGCCCTCAACCCAACCTACGGTTTTATTTTTACAGATTCTGATCCCGAATTTTTCCGTTTCGTCCACGGTTATCCGTGGAGAAGGTTTTCACCTAACCCCACCCTTCCCTGAAGGGAAGGGCTTTATCGTTTTTGGATGATTTTTATATCTCTTCGCGTTATTCGCGGTTTTCTGCCTTCTTCGCGTCCATTCACGGATACATCTTTGGCTTTACGGCAGAACGTACTTCACCAGGTTGTTGTTCCCCGCGTCCGCCACCCACAGCGCGCCCTCGGCGTCCAACGCCAACCCCACCGGCATGCCCAGCACCGTGCCCCCGCTCGCCGCATCCCCCCAGTAGCGCACCAGCGTGCCGTTCGCATCGAACTCGATCACCCGCATCGCTTCCGGATCGCTCACCAGCACCTGCCCACCCGCCGACACCGCCAGATAGGGTTTGATTTCCAGCGAATCACCGTACCACCCCTCCACGCTCCATTCCTTCACCGGCGTGTACTCGTTCGCCTTCGCCCCCTCCGCAAACACCTGCACCCGCTGGTTCCATGTGTCCGCCACGTACACCCTGCC
>JBDKTF010000347.1:0-5002 GCA_039680295.1 Anaerolineaceae bacterium | reverse complement strand
CGTCGGAGAGGATGTCGCCAAACAGGTTGGTGGTGATGATCACGTCAAAGCGTTCGGGCTCCGATGCCAGTTTGAGCGCGGCAATGTCCACCAGCAGCTCATCCACTTCGATCTCCTGTCCCGCCTGTCGGGCGCGTTCCGCGGCGGCTCGAACCGTGTCGCGGAAGAGCCCATCGGTCAGGGGCAGCACATTGGCTTTATGGACGATGGTCAAACGGCGCCGACCGGCGCTGCGCATCAACGCCAGCGTTCGTTCCGCCAGCCGCAGCGAAGCGCGGCGGGTGATGATCCGTTCGGCGACGGCGGTTTCGCCGCCGTCTTCCAGGTGTTCGCGCCCCACGTACAGCCCCTCGGTGTTTTCGCGTACCACCATCAGGTCAATGCCCGTGCGGGGGGATACGCGCGGCAGGCTGCGCACCGGGCGCAGGTTGGCGTACAGGTCCAGCGATTGGCGCAGGGTTAAAATGGCGCTGCGGTACCCTTCCACCTTTTTCGCGGGTGACGATACGGCGCCGAACAGCGCCGCGCCGCACGAACGAATGGCTTCAAGCGTTTCGGAAGGCACCGCCGTCCCGCGCTTCAGAAAACATTCCCAGCCAGCTTCCGCCGGAAGGGTTTCCAGATCGGGTATCACCGCCCGAAGCACCTGCACCGCGGCGGGAATGACCTCCCGCCCAATTCCATCTCCCGGAATGACGCATATTTTGGGCATGGCTTCCACCTCCCCTACCGATCCGTTTCGCCGGGGAAGCGCCCGGTTCGTTTGACGTAAGGCACAATGCCGCCCGCTTCCAGAATTTCCCGCGAAAATGCGGGGAGCGGCGGCAGGGCAAACGCCTGCCCCGAGCGGATGATCTGCTCTGAAGCCAGATTGAAGGTCACTTCATCGCCGTCGTGCAGCGCGCGGACGATTTCGGGCGCGACATACAGCCGGATGCCCAGGTTGAGCGCGTTGCGGTAAAAGATGCGCGCGAACGACAGCGCCACGATCGCCCCCACTTTGCGCCGCACCAGCGCTTCCACCGCGTACTCGCGGGACGACCCGCAGCCAAAGTTATTCAGGGCGACGATCAGGTCGCCGGGGCGGAATTGCTGCGCGAATTCCGGCCGCGCTTCGATAAAGGCGGCGTCGCCCACGTCCGCATCCGGGCGCATGTAGGGGGCGTACCTCCCCGGAACAATCTGATCGGTATCCACATCCGAACCGAATTTCCAAATCCGTGCCATGGTTAAAGCCTCCTTGGATCAGTAATCACGCCGGTGAGGGCGGTTGCGGCAGCCACAGCGGGCGATGCCAGATAAATTTGCGAGGTCGGGGCGCCCATGCGTCCCTTGAAGTTGCGGTTGGCGGTCGAAAGGCAGACGTCGTCGTCGCCCAGCGCGCCCATGTGGCGCCCCATGCACGGACCGCAGCCGGGGGTTGTGACGGTCGCGCCCGCTTCGAGCAGGGTCGTCAGGGTGCCGTCTGCGGCGGCGCGGCTCATCTCCACGCTGGAGGCGGGGGTGACGATCAAACGCACATCGGGCGAGATGCGCCGTCCGCGCAGGATCTCCGCCGCCTGGCGCAGGTCTGCATGGCGACCATTCGTGCAGGTGCCGAGGAAAACCTGGGTCACACGCGTCCCCGCCACGCGGGATAGATCGGCGACATTGTCCACCGCGTGCGGAATGGAGACCTGCGGTTCGAGGTCATCCAGATCGATCTCCACTGTGCGGATGTATGCCGCGCCGGGGTCCACATACAGCCATTCGGGGACGGCGAACCGCTGCGCCACCTCGCCCGTGGGCGGCACAATGCCCACTTTGGCGCCCACTTCCACTGCCATGCTCGCCAGCGTTTGACGGTCATGCAGCGGCATCCAGTCCAACCCGTGATACTCCACCGCTGAATAATTGGCGCCAGAGATGGTCAGCGTCTGGCACACTTTGAGCGCCAGGTCTTTGGCGCCCACAAAGGCAGGGAACTGACCGCGAACCTGCACGCGGATCGTTTCGGGCACGCGCAGCCAGTTGCGCCCGGTGCCCCAGGTGAGCGCAATATCTGTGGAGCCCATGCCGGTGCCAAACGCGCCCACCGCGCCGTAGCTGGTGGAATGCGAATCGGAGCCCAGCACGATTTTACCGGGCGCAGCAATGCCTTCCTCCACCAGTACCTGATGGCAGATTCCACGTCCCACATCGAAGAGGCGGATGCCCTGCTCGCGGGCAAAACGCCGCACCGCATTCTGCGCGTTGGCGGTCCCCACCGTGGATGCCGGTGCCACGTGGTCGAGGACGATCACCAGCTGCGCGGGGTCTTTGACGTGCGCGATGCCCAGGTCTTCCTGCATGATTTTGATGATGCTGGGTGAAAGCGAGTCGTGGCTCATCACCACATCCGGGCGCACGACCACCAGCTCACCGGCGCGCACCGCATGCCCCGCAGCGTGGGACAGGATCTGTTCGGATAATGTCTGATTCATACTGAAATCTCCTCTTAGTCGTGACCGGTATGAAGCGGTTCCTGCAGCAAACCGTCCACCTCGTCCAGGGTCAGCTCCCGCTCGTCTGAGAGCCGTTTGATTTTATCGGTGATGGCGCGCACCTGCTCGTCGCTCAGGTTCAGTCCCAACTGCCCGGCGCGGTAGCGCACCGCGTTCCAGCCGGTCAGCCGGTGGGCAATGTGAATATAGCGGGTCAGCCCGAAATCTTCCGGTTTGAGCACTTCATACGTCGAGGGGTTATTGAGCACGGCTTTGGCGTGAATGCCGGCTTTGTGGGTAAACGCCGAAAAACCGGTGACGTAGTTGTTGAAAGGAATATCCACTTTCACCAGCCCGGCGACCAGACGGTCGAGCTCCATCAGCAGGGGAAGGTTGTACTTGCTGACCAGCGCCGGGTTGACGGAATAGAGGCGCGCCACCAACCCGCCCAGCGGGGTGATGCCGTTGCGCTCGCCAATGCCCAGCACGCTGGTATCGATATAGCTGGCGCCCGCCTCCAGCGCGGCATAGGCATTCGCGATGGCGCAGCCGGTGTCGTTGTGTCCGTGGAACTCGATGCCCGCGCGGACCCGCCGGTGCAGCCCGGCGACCAGATCGTAGATCTGACGCGGGTTGCCAATGCCCACCGTGTCGGCGATCCCGACCCGGTCCACTCCCATCGCATCCACGGCTTCATAAACGCGGTAGAGATCTTCGGGCTCGCTGCGCAGGGTGTCTTCCGTGCTGAAGCGCACTTCCACCTGCTGCGTTATCAACCAGCCAATCACCTCCTGCGCCATGTCGATAATCGCATGGATGCTTTTACCATGACTGAACTCACGCAGATAAGAGGAAGTGCCGATCACCACATCCACCCCGTTGACGCCGGTATCGACCGCCCGGCGCACATCCTCCATGGCGCAGCGGGTGTGCGTGAGCGTCCGGGCGCGCAGACCCAGGTTGGCGATGGTGCGGCAGTCGCTCTCGGATTGCGGCGAAGCACAGGGCGTGGTCAGTTCAAGGTATTCCACGCCAAAGGCATCCAATAAACGGGCGATTTCAATTTTTTGGTCAACGGTAAAGAACGCATTGACAAACTGCTCACCCTCCCGTAAGGTCGATTCGATAATATTGAACTGTTCCAGACTCATAAACCTTCTCCTCCAAATTAACTTCTGACACTTTTTCACAAAAGCGCAGGTCTACCGAATAAAAAAAGAACGGGCTTTCCGTTTTACGCGGGAAGCCCGTTCTTGACTGGACCGTGTCGATCCTGGGAAAAGAGGACTTACCCGATAAATATCGGCTTCTTCTCCTTTCCCTGCTTCTTCATTTCAACCCCAATCAGGCGCTCCGCCAGGTTGGCGGCGCGGCAGAAACAAGGGCGCTGAAAAGCAGTGACACGCAGGTTGTGTTCAGGGGTTTCCATCAGATCAGGTCTCGACTTTCGGAATAAAAAAGCCCCTCACCGGTAATCTGGTGAGGGGTGCTTTTGCTCTTCCTGAAATTGGTTGGGGATCGCAAAATTGCCAGATTACCGTAGGGTTCTGGTGCGCTTCTTGCCATCCTTCTTTGCGTAAAAATTCGCGGGTTGCATAGTGAGAATTATAGGGGGCGATGACAAAATGTCAATCACTAATTTGGGGTATCTATTTCCGTTCGCATCCCATCCCGAAAAGGAAGAAAATCGGGCATTCTCAAGTTTCGATGGGATCCGCCGCCCCCCTGTCGCACAACAGACCTACGCAACGTAGGTGTAGGCGACGATGACCGAGCCGATCTGTTGTTCCAATTTTTTTAAACGTTCCAGTTGACCAGGGTTCAAATTGGCGAACGTGTAATCAACCACCTGCACTTTGGGTGGCAGTGTGGATGTCGGTTTTACGGATTGGTACGCCAGGAGAATATGTTCATCTCCGAGAAATCCTTCCACTTCGTTCAGTGCTTTGACCTTATCGCCGTCCAGTTTCGCCCAGTTCCAATCATTCGTACTCATCAGATTGCCTTTCTACTCCACCTGTAAACCATATGTGATTCCAAATTCATCATATCCATTTTCACATGGTCATTCAATCACCCCTCTGTAATGAATGGGGGTGCCCGATGATCTCGGGTCATCTGCCCGCTGTTAATACGCGATTGCGCTACCTTGAGTGAAAGAGTGATTGTAAAATTTGAAAGTCTCATTTCCAATGAAAAACGGAGAAGTCTTCTGATGGATAGCAACGCTGAAATCCAACCCGGAACCATCCTGTCTCCCTGGATCAGCCCTGCCGTCGAAATGCACCCATCGGGCATCGAAGGTCGGGGAATGTTTGCCCTTCGACCCATATTACCCGGTGAAGAAGTCGTCCGCTGGGGAGGAACGGTCTTCACGCGTGCGCAAATTCTGGCAGGGCTGGCTGACCCCGACTCCATCGCGCTGATCGACGAAGACCTGTACCTGGCAGATCCGCTGGGCGCGCCGACGCCTGAAGATTATTCGATGAATCATTCATGCGATCCCAATGTGTGGATGGTAAACGCCTTCACCCTGGCGG
>JBDKTF010000356.1:0-8624 GCA_039680295.1 Anaerolineaceae bacterium | reverse complement strand
GCGTCCTCATCTCTGTAGACGCCTCCGCCTGCCCACACGGGCAGACCCAGGTGTTCCAGCCCGCGCAGCGCTGCCAGGGTGAATGGCAGCACGGCTGGTCCGTACAGACGTCCGGTGACGAGGTGCTTGCCGGAGGGAAGCGAACCGCGCGGCGCCGCCAGACTCACCGCGCTGGCTCCGGCATTTTTGGCGGCGGGCGCCAGCAGCGCGGCGTTTTCCATGGGCAGGCAGGCGATGACGGGCAGTTCGCCCGCAGCCGCGCGCACCTGTGCAGCGGCTTCAGCGGCAGTGACAGCCGGCGGCAGACCCATCTCCACGCCGACCACCCCTTCACAAACGCTCAGCCGTTCCACCATGTACGCCGTGTTTTCCGGGTGATCCACCAGCAGGTGAACGATCACCGGCAGGGAGGCATGCGCCCAGTGCGACGCGTAAAGTTTCAGCGCATGGCGGAAGCCGGGATTGGCAAGCCCGGAGTGCATTAAAAAGCCGCCGGGGAAGGGGATCAGCGCACGTTCGGCGGCGGGCTGGCGCGGCAGCAGACTGATGGGCGCGGTGATGAAAGCGCCCAGTCCGTCCAGCGTGATGCCGTTGTGCGGGTTGGGGAAATAGCCCAACATTCCCGCCGCATTGACCCGTGCCGGAGAAATGCTCAGGTCCTGCTTGTAAGCCGGTTCAAATGGATCGTCATCTGGAGGAATCACAGCGCGTCCTCCAACCGGTTCAGGTCGAAGACGGGTCCGTCTTTGCAAGCCAGGGCATAACCGGTGCGGGTGTGCACGGCACATGCACCGCATTCCCCTGCGCCGCCGCAGGGCATGGGCACGCTCAACAGCGCCTGCGCGGTGATGCCCGGCAGACCGCCGTCCGTCATCTTCAACACAGAACGCAGCGTTTGCAGCCGTTCGAGCGGCAGATCAACGGCGAACGCATCCGCCCAATCCAGAACCTCTGGCAGGGCAGAAAGGGGGGAAACCTCCAACGCCGGAGATAGACCGGTTGGGACGGCATCTGTATACAGCGCCACCGCGGCGCCCTGTTTCAATGCCTGATCCGCCAGCGGAAGCAGGCGTGCGGGGGAAGGTCCCAACGCAGCCAGCGCCACCCGGCGCGCCGTGGACGGCAGGTTGAAGCCGCTGCCCAGGGGTCCGCGTAAAAGCAGCCGTTCGCCGGGCTGCCAGTGACCCGGCAGGGGCGGCGCTGCCAGCCAGCCGTCTTCATCCACATCACCTGCCGGGAAGAGCGGAACCGGGAAGGGGGTGAGCAGATCACCGGGCAGGCTTGCCAGCAGGTATTGTCCGGCACGTGGAATCATTCCCCGCGGGCACAAAATGCGCCCCGCAGAGGCGCCGCCTTCCAGCCGGATTTGCGTCAGAATTCCTTCGCCCGTTTGCATACAAAAAGCATAGCACGATGAAGCAAAAGACACAACGCGAATGGAGGCGAAAGAATCCTTTATCCGAACCGATGGAGCACCGATTCCAAGCAGTCTTTGTATGAATTAATTCCTCATATCATTTCAGTTGACACGAATGATCGATCTATGAATAATATCTGGATTGCTAAATTTGCACTTCAGTATCTGCAAATATTTATTTTCAATTCAAAGGATTCCTCAAGGAAGGAAACGAAATGAAATTCGCAAGAACCGGTCTCCGCATACCCAGAATCATGGGATTTGCCATCATCATCATGCTGCTTTGCACAGCAGGAATAACCCCCAAAAACATCCAGGCAGCCCCAAACCCCATAACTGATTCCAGATGGGTGGTCGTTGCAAGTCAAGAAATGGTCAACGATCCGACCTTAGGAGCACAGTACTACGATGCGATTTATACAATGGATACGAGTACAAATACTGTCTATGGTCCGTTCCTGATGAACGAATTAACCACCTTGAGTGAATCAGGGACACCATTGGGAGGAGACATTTTTGATGTTGCAATTACCCCCGACGGCAAGACAGCTTTACTCTCGTCCTTTGGAAATCAACTGGTACATTTCGTAGATATTTCAGATCCGCTCAATCCGGTGTATCTCTCTTCTGTTAAAATTGACTTTTACGCAGAGGATATTGCGATCACAGACGACGGGCATTACGCACTGGTGACCGATGGTGGATTTACATCCAGCTTATTTTCCATCGATATCACGACCCGCACGCTGGTTTGCAAACTGTATTTACCGGTATTCGAAAAAGACGCCGGTGGAAATCCTGTACGTGGGTTTGCCAATGCAGTAGCAGTCGCCCCCGATGGAACTGTGATGGTGGCAGATTATTTTAATGGGGCAATTCATACTTTCTTAATGGGTGATTATGGTGGTCTGACCTATACCGGAACGCACCGTTATTACATTTCACCGAATGGCGATGTCAGTCTTACCCCAAAAACTGATTACAAGGCTATGAGACCCGTGAATGTCTCAATTGCCCCAGATGGCAAGACGGTACTGGTATCTGATGTGTTGAATTATGCCGATACAAATCTTCCGCAATATACCAACCAATTCGGAGTTGGCGTTTATAAGATCACCAATCCCGGTAAGATGGAATATGTGAATGTAATTACCGGGCTCTCGCATGCCATACAAACCATTACCTTTAATGAAACCGGGAATCAGGCTGTCATGTTGGGAAATTTTGCCATGACATATGATGAAACCGCAAATCCAAGTATTGTATATTCCAATGATCGCCTTTACGTGATGGACATTCTGGGTCCCGGCGAAGTGGTATTCGATCCAAGCCGCTCTGCTGATCTGCTTCGTAATACTCAATCACAGTTGTTCGGTGTGGATGGGCTGGCAGTAACTGAGGGGAAGGCGTATGCCTCTTATCCAACACTTTCGATTGATTCTACTTTATACCCGGAACGATACCTCTCTGTGGTAGATCTGAATACCCTTGAAGTCACCCAGGTGGATTGGGGTCTGACCGGCAGCAAGACACCCGTAGGTGTCGCAGCCGTGATACCCCATTATTACCAGTACATTCCACTGGTTACCAAATAACAATGATCAGACGGGGGCTGTCCACTCGGACAGCCCCTTTGTTTTCCGTTCAACATACTGTCTGAAAGGCGGCGAACCTGCATCTTGGAGCTTTCAGCCGCGCCGATGGTGAGCAGATTTGAAATCAGGAGAGGTTTTTACGCAGCTTTTTCAGACCTGTTGGATACCATGCTGCGGACGGCGGGGTAAAGGGTCTTGATATACACAACCGCAGGTAAAAGCGCCAGCGCCTGAAGCACAGCCCAACCGAAAAATCCAAGCAGATAACCGAGATTGCCCAACAAGCCAATCCAACCAATTGGCAGGGTCAGGAGGAACAATAAATCGGCTTGTTGGAAATAAGGCAATGCCAACCCGGTGGTCGCCACCAGGGCGATCAGGCGCTGCTGCGGAGGCAAGCGGAGCACAACCGGCGGTATCCACAGCAATAAAGCCCACGGTCCGATCCACCGCCACAGGGAGATACTGCCATCATCGTTGGGCGGATTGCTGAGCATGGTGTGCAGTGCCTGATTGATCCACCCCGGATAGATCAGCAGCGATGCAAGCCAGACGAATATTGGGAGGATGAGCGCTCGAAATTTGTCTTTCCAGGAACAATCTGCCGTCAACAATAAAAAGAGTACACCTGGAATTCCGATTTGATACTTGGCGCTCGCCAGCGCAATGCCCAATCCGGCAACCCACCATTTTCGATTGACCAATCCCCACCAGCATAATGCCAGACCGCCGACAACCAATCCGGAGATCTGCCCGTAAATCAGACTGTAAAACATCTGGAAGGATATTAACGCCAGAGGGGCTTTTCCACCGAACACGCGGGCGGAGAAAAATATACCCAGAACCCCTACGCAACACCAGAGCATATAACTGACGGCGAAGGGAAGTTTTGCGAGAACAGTGAAGATAGGCAGGAGCCAGTACCCGTAATAATAGAAGCTGAAATCTCCGTGCGTCGCATTGAGGTAATTTTTGAAATCGTAACCGAAGTAGTCGATCGAAGGGGAGAACCAGAGGAACAATCCCGCCAACCCCAAAGCCAGAGCAATCCCGAACAATTCCCCGCGCGTGAGACGCTGCCGTAAACGGGAACGCATTTGCTGAGCATCCATGATCAGTTCCATTGTTCTCCTCTGTGTTTGAACGCCGCGATGATTTTTGTGATGTGACGCAGTTTATGATTCCAACTGTCTGCCAGGATAAAATCGATTTAGCCCCCCAAATTCAACCAGTAACAAACCATTTGATAATCAAATATAAATTATACACAACTTTTAAAAAGCGCCCTCCACAAATTTGTGGAGGGCGCCATCTGTCTTCACCCGCCTAGCAGCCTTCGCCGAAGTCTGCGCGGAAAGCCTGCAACAGGGCTTCACCCCAATTGCCAATCGGTTCAAGCCGTCCGAAGAAGAAGCGCAGCACAGCGGGCTCTTCAACAAACTTAAGTCCGCCGATCAGGTCGCGGTGGTTGAACAGCCATTTCAGCCGGTCCACGGCGTATTCGATATGCGACATGGTGTAGAGACGGCGCGGCAGCGCCAGACGAACCAGCTCCAGGTCAGACATGGTATCGTTCCCGTCTGCATCGCGGTCGGTCGAGATGGTTCCCCGCTCCATGCCGCGGATGCCCGAAACGATGTATACCGCCGCAGCCAATGCACCTGCCGGGTATTCCGATTGAGGCTAATTCGGCAGAAATTTCGTTGCATCCAGGTGGCACGCCAGCCCGCCCGCAGGGGTCACCACCGGCACGCCTTCTTCCAGCAAACGATCCACAAAATAACGAATAAAATCCGCCGAAGCGCTGGCAACGGAGGGGTCGGTCATTTCGCGCAGACCCACCGCCATGGCTTCCACTTCCTTGGTGGACATGCCGCCGTAGGTCGCAAACCCTTCGTACACCGGCAGCCACGGCAAAATCTGATCGAACAATTTTTTATTGTTCGTGGCGATCAAACCGCCGCGCGCGGCAGCGCTCTTTCGTCCAGACATGTACAGAATGTCCACATTGCGCATCAACTCCCAGATGATCTCCTGAATGGTGGCGCCGGCAAATTCCGGTTCGCGCTGCTGGATGAAAAACGCATTTTCTGAGATCAGGCTGCCGTCAAAAACCAGCGGGATATTGAAGGAAGCTGCCATGGCTTTGACATCGCGGAGGTTTTGCATGGAAAACGGCTGTCCGCCGATGAGGTTGGTGGTGGCTTCCATGCGCACGTAGGAAATATGTTCCGCGCCGAATCGCTTTACCGCCGCCGCGAACTTGCCCAGGTCCATGTTGCCTTTGAATGGATTGTCGCTCGTTGTTTCCAGCGCGTCGTCACCGAAGAGCTCGAGCACCTCGCCGCCCGCCAGATTGATGTGCGCTTTTGAAGTGGTGAAATGGTAGTTCATTAAAACCACATCACCCGGTTTGACAAAGGCTTTTGCCAGAAGATGCTCTGCTGCGCGCCCCTGGTGAACCGGCATGACATGGCGAAATCCAAACACATCCTGAACCGCATCCGCCAAACGGTAAAAGCTTTCACTGCCTGCGTATGCGTCGTCTGCCACCATCATGGCGGAGAGCTGATTGTCGCTCATCGCGTTCGTGCCGCTGTCTGTGAGCATATCGAGGAAGATATCATTTGTGCGCAACAAAAACGTGTTGTAACCAGCTTTCTCAATGGCTTCAAAGCGTTTGACCGCCGGGGGCAGGTTGGTCTGCTGCACGATTTTGATCTTGTGCATTTCGATGGGGATTACTTTTCCGTTGGATAATTTAATGTTCATTTTCTTTTCTTTCGTTTGTAACTATAAATAAGAATACCGAATCGCAAAACGATCCTGACATGATCGTTTGAGAGGATTAAGGGAAAAGGGACACCTTCGGCATTCGGCAGCCGAAAATGTCCCTAAACGTAATAATACTGTTCGGAATTCGAGGGAATTATTGGAAGGTCGGGTTTAATAAAAGCTCACCATAATGGGCGCGATTATAGCACAAAAAAGGGAATGTCAAGGATTCCCGGGGGGTGAAATTTGGAGAATCCCTTCCATTCAGGCGCTATTTCACCGGCAGAATCTGATACCCGAAGGTATAGCCGTTTTTTTCTGCAATGACTTTCACCATTTCACGGATTTGTTTGAAATCGAATTGGTAGGTGTAATCCTTGCCAAACAGGCTGGACTGTTCTTCGATCGATCCCTGACGTGCGCCGCCGAAGGTGTTGTAGGTCTCTTTCTTCACGCCAAAACCGCTGGACATGTCGCTGTCGAAATCACCGCCGGTGGAAAGCCCCGATCCGGCTTCCATCAACATTTCAGAAAATTTGACCGACCGGGCGCTGTCGTCGATGCGCATTTTGAACGAGTAGGTTAATTTTTTGGTGGAAAGAAAGGCTTTTCGTTCGGCGACGGTGGCAGAAAACTCCCACAAGCCTTTCTTTTCGTTCCACTTGCCCTTCCGATTTTCAAGGGACTGCTTGATTTCATCGATCATTTGAGGCATGGCGGGTTTCTCTCCTATCAATGGAATGGGGAGAGTATACGAGAATCTCGATTTGAAGGCAAGCAAAAAAGGGGTTGATCAGCAGATTGCGCAGCCGCAGATCTGCCCCGGTCTGACGGATTATCCTACCGACCATCCGTATCTTGATCCCTTTTTAGAACAGAAAATGAGAATTGGATAATGATTTCGAAAAAGGTCTTTACCCAACCCATCTGGAATGATAGAATTCGCCCACTTTTGCAATGACGGGCACATTACGGTTTCGTGTCTGCTATCCCCCGAACAGCAAAAAACAATATTGTGGCAGCGCATCAACCCGACCGGTTTTCAACGAGATAGGGATGCGAAATTATTTAAAAGGAGATTTCTTTATCTGTGAGGTTTGTTTTTAAATTTACCAGCATTTTAACCGGGATCACCATCATGCTGGCTGCAAGTCCAATGATTGGCGAATTGATCGCAACCGTTTCACCCTTTACACTGCAATACCCCCGTCAATATAAAAATTTGGACCATGAAGATGTATCTTTTCCCACCACAGACGGCTTGACCCTCCGCGGCTGGTTCTTTCCAACCAGTGACCCTTCTGCACCGGTAATCCTCTATGCCCCTGCCACCGGAAAAGATCAGCGGCAGGGTCTCTCATTGGTGGCTCCCCTCCACAAAGCTGGTTATCAGGTTTTATTGTTCAGCTACCGCGGTACGGGCAACAGCGATGGGAATCGTTTTGAATTTTCCTACGGCGCCCGTGAGAGCGTCGATGTGGATGCTGCCGTACGCTACTTATCTGGAACCCGCCATATCCAACAAATTGGAGCGATTGGGCATTCCGCCGGAGCTGTCTCCATCATCCTCAGCGCCGCTCGCAATACCAAAATAGATGCGGTCGTACTCGCTGCGCCGTTTACCTCGCTTCAGGATATCTGGGAAGAAAATCGCCCCAAAATATTGCCGGATCAGCTTTATGAAATTGCCATGCACCTGTTTGAACTGCGCAAGGATTTTTCACGCCAGCAGGTACGCCCATTGGATGTGATCAGCAGCATTTCACCCCGTCCGATCCTCTTTATCGATGGTCTGGCTGACCGGCGCATACCCATCGAACAGGCAGCCAGTCTTTTCAATGCAGCCAGATTTCCCAAACAAATCATATGGTTGACCGGCGCCACCCACGCACAGGTCCGCTCGCCGGGTCTGGATGATTCAATGCAGTCCATCGTTAAATTTTTTAATTCCAGTCTGAGAAAGAATCGGGCAACAGCTTCATTGGATCCTGCGTTGAATCCATAGACGGTGGTCGCGGATATCGCGGTCATACAGCAACCTCAGCCAGATCACACGCCGGCGTTCCTCCCCCTGGGGTGGGAAGGGTCGCCGGTTTGCTTCCAGCCGTTTGATTAACGTCAGGATCAGCATGATGCCAATCAACCCATATAAGCTGTTCGAACCGTCCAGCAGCCAGATCAGCATGGGCATGCTGGCAATTCCGGCGAGTGCCAATGGTGCTGAATCGCCCAGGGCAAAGCCCACCGCCAGAAACAACAATAACCAGATATCTCCCCATGGGAAAAGCACCAGCAGAATGCCCAGAAAACTGGAAAGTCCTCGCCCGCCCGTAAAACCCAGATAAATGGGCCAATTGTGTCCGATCATCGCAGCCAATCCAACTGCAATCGAACCCCAAACACCATAACCCAACCGCAACCCCAGATACGTCGGCAGCGCCACCTTGGCGACATCAAAAATGCCTACCGGTACAACTGCCCAGTGCCGGACATGTTCATAAACCATCGAACCGCTCGGCGTGCCGCTGCCGTAACGACGAATATCAATTCCTTTCATCCACTGCGCAGCAAGATACGCCGTTGGGATCGATCCCAGCAGGTAAGCCAGTATGACCAGCAGCGGCAAACCCCAATAAGGCGTCATTTTGGATTCCTTTCCGAAAGATCGGTTTTACAGAAATCCATTCTCTCATTCTCTACATATATTCTACCAATTTCCCTTTTCATTTCAGCACCAATCTATGGAAAGGTGAGTGATACTTCATGAAAGAGATTCTTCATAATTAAAAATGGAACAGCGTTATTTTCCAAATGCCGGGTGGTTCGATGGATTATGA
>JBDKTF010000007.1:0-4262 GCA_039680295.1 Anaerolineaceae bacterium | reverse complement strand
TCTTGCGGATTCCGAACGATAATTCTCTACGGGAGACATTCATGAAATCGCTCATTCAGAAATTGGTTGAAACCACCGGTCCTTCCGGTTTTGAAAAAGAAATTCGCGCGGTCATTCGCGCTGAAATCGAATCCCTGGCAGATGAAATTCGTGTGGACGCGCTCGGCAACCTGATCGCCCGCAAAGGCGCCCGTAAAGAAGGCGGCAAGCGCATCATGCTCTCTGCACACATGGACGAGATTGGCGTGATGGTAACGCACGTCGATGAGAACGGTTTCGCGCGTTTCACCAATATCGGCGGCGTGTATCCACGCAATTGCGCCGGCGGGCGGGTTCTTTTCATCAATGGAACCCACGGCGTCATCGGCATGGAAAAACTGGACTCGAAAGACCTGGTGCCCGGTCTGGATAAGATGTACATTGACGTGGGCGCATCCAGCCGCGAAACCTGCCCGGTGAAAGTGGGCGATACCGCCTGCTTCGACCGCCCCTTCGTCGACCTGGGCGACCGCATGGTCTCCAAAGCCATGGACAACCGCATCAGCGTGGCAGTGCTGATCGAAACCATGCGTCTGGTGAAAGATTCACCCAACGAGCTGTATTTCGTCTTCAGCACGCAGGAAGAAGTCGGTTTGCGCGGCGCCACCACAGCTGCCTTCGGCGTGGATCCTGACCTGGGTCTGGCAGTGGATGTGACCGGCACCGGCGATACACCCAGGTGCCTGCCAATGGAAGTATCTCTGGGTAAAGGTCCGACCGTGAAAGTACGCGACGGCGCTTTCCTGGCTGATCCGCGCGTGGTGGATTGGATGGCAAAGACCGCCGAGGCGGAAGGCATTCCCTATCAATTGGAAGTGCTCGAAGCCGGAACCACCGATGCGCACGCCATTCAGCTCAGCCGCGCCGGCGTACCCGCCGGATGCATTTCCATCCCCTGCCGCTATATCCACAGCCCATCTGAGATGGTGGACACAAATGATGTAACCAACGCCGCCCGTTTTGCTGCCGCGCTGATCAACCGCGCCGTCACCCTGGCGGAATAATTTCCATTCAATATCAAGACCGGAGGGCATTTAATCCAGCCCTCCGGTCTTTTGCAAAGCCCTTCCTGATGAGATATATGAACCTGATGCGCCGGACGATTGGCACCCTGATAGTACTGCTCCTCCTGCTGGCAGCGGGCGGATGCAGCATCCTTTCGGGTATTTCCACGACGCAGCCAACCGCACAGCCCACAACAACCCCGCCCGCACAGATCGATTCTCCGGTAACCGCCACGTCCACCGCCGAACCCACCCTGCTGCGTGTCTGGCTGCCTCCGCAGTTCGATCCGCACAGTGAAACCGAAGCGGGGACCATTCTTCAGAAGCGGATCACCCAATTTGAGAAGGATCACCCCGGCGTGCGCGTGGAAACACGGATCAAACCCGCGGCAGGTGAAGCTTCGCTGATCGCCTCACTGGAAGCGACCTCGGCAGCAGCGCCTTCCGCCCTGCCCGATCTGATCGCCCTGCCGACATCCGATCTGGAAGCGGCGGCAGTGAAGGGACTGTTGGAGCCTTTCGACACACTGACAAATATCCTCTCGGAGAAGGACTGGTATCCCTACGCCACGCAAATGGCAGTGACCGAGGGAAGCACATTCGGTCTTCCGTTCGGCGGAGATACGCAGGTTTTGCTCTACCGCCCCTCCCTGACGGGTCCTCAGAAAGGCAACTGGGACGACATCATCCGGCAACGGGCTCCGGTGGTTTTCCCGGCTGGCGATCCGAACGCGCTCTTCGTGCTTTCGCTCTACCATTCTGCGGGTGGTATACTTCAGGATGATGCGGGGCGCCCGGTTCTGGATGCCAAGACGCTGACAGCGGTGTACGATATGATGCTGCGCGGGGTGGATCACGGCATTTTTCCATTCTGGATGACCGAACTGGCAACCGATGACGCTGCCTGGCGGGCATACAGCGAAAAACGCACCCAACTGGCTGTCACCTGGCTGTCTCGTTATCTCGATCAGATGCCCTCGGATACATCTGCACTGCCGATCCCTGGAATCGACGGTAAACCAGCCGTGCTGGCAACCGGATGGATGTGGGGTCTGGCAACGGCTGATCTCGAACGCCAGAAACTGGCAGTGGAGCTGGCAGAAAGCCTGCTTGCGCCGGAATTTCTCAGCCAGTGGACACCAGCGATCCACCTGTTACCCACCCGACCTGCCACACTGGCGGGATGGGATAATTTCAGCCAACAAAACCTGGTCAAAACGCTGGCTGAAAACGCCCAGGTAATGCCCGATAATGGATTACTCGCCAGTCTGGGACCAGTTCTATCCGAATCAACCCTGATGGTATTCAAAGGGCAGGGCACCGCGGAAAACATTGCCACCGCGGCGGCAAATCAATTGCTGGAACCATAAACAAAGAGGTATATAAAAACCTTGCGGCAAAACAAATCTTCACAAAGCCATATTCAAATCAAACCACGCCTGATCCAGTTTGCAGTCGTGATCCTGCTTTTTCTGTTCGTGGTGGCTTGGAACCGCCCCTATGTACTCTCATCACACCAAGACGCCCAACCCACGCTGACCAGTGTGCCCACGCAAGCGGTTAATACCACGCCCACAGTAAAAGCTGAAGAAACGGTACCGATGCATGAAGATACCACAGGCATCATCATTGGAGGGGTGGCGCTGGTTTTGATCGTCATTGGGGGAACCATCAGCACCATTTTACGCAAACCCAATCCCAAAAGCTGAGCAAATCTCTTGATGTGTAGACATCGAACCAGAGCCTGGCTCTGGTTCTTTTTTTGCGCTTTTTTGCACAAATCACCCCTTCTGAGATGCAACCAATTTCCATCGCCTGCGTATATGATTCCAGGAGAATGTAATATGAAATCGATATTTTCGTCTCGTAAGGTTCAACTCATCACAGCGCTGATCTTATGCGCCGTTCTGATCCTGGGCGCAACCGGCACTGCGCACGCCATGGAGTTCATTCCCGGTGATCATTTACCCGCCGGTCAGACCATCGACGACGACGCCATCATGAGCGGCGAGAATGTAGTGGTCGACGGTACTGTCAACGGCACCCTGATTGCAACCGGCAACACCGTTACCATTAATGGGGATGTGAATGGAGATGTGATCGCCATGGGCAGCCTGGTCACGGTCAACGGCAAAGTGACCGGAAATTTATTTGCCGGAGCGCACACGGTGCAGGCGAACGGTGAGGTGACAGGCAGCGTCTTTGGCGGGTCGGCATCGCTCGTCCTTGGAGCAGATGCATCTGTCGGACGGAACGTGTATTACGGCGGGTACAGCCTGTCGACAGAGGCAGGTTCCACCATCCAGCGCGATCTGGCTGTGGGCGCGTACCAGGCATTGTTGAAGGGCGACATCGAACGGGATGCGCACGTCGACTCTGCCGCATTGGAGCTGAACGGCTCGGTCGGACGCAACCTGATTGCCAATGTGGAAGCTTCCACCACCACTGCCTATTCACCCATGATGTTCATACCCCAGCCGCCGAATGTTCCTGCAATGCCCGCCAGCGTTGCCACCGGCATGCGTATCGGAGCGGATGCCAGCATCGGTGGGCAGCTCACTTATACCAGCTCTATTCCGCAGGCTTCAGCGATTCAGGCAACCCCCATGGGTGGTGTGGTCTATCAGACCCCCGTTCCTCAGGCAGAGACCGAAACCCAACCCGGTTTTCAAAGGACCGTAAAAGTGGAAACGGGATTCTGGGGATGGTTCTTCAAATTCCTGCGCGAGATCATCACCCTGATGGCATTCGGCAGTCTGGCGATCTGGCTGATCTACCCGCTCTTCAAGCGCACCTCGAATATGATCGCAGCAAAGCCGCTGCCCTCATTGGGAGTGGGTTTCATCGTCGTCCTGGCAGGCTATGTGGGCTTACTCATGGTCGCTGGCGCCCTGCTGGCAATCGTCATCCTGTTCGCCATCCTGACGCTGGGCGGCATCTCGGGCACGCTGTTCGGGGTGGGATTCGCTGCGCTGGGGCTGATTGCGGCTGTCTTCACCTTCCTGGTCAACTACGGCGCCAAACTGGTTTTCGCGCTGCTGGTTGGACAATGGCTGCTGCACAGCCTGTCACCCAACGCGCCTGAAAACAAGTACAGCGCGCTCGCTCTGGGTGTGGTGGTCTACGCGCTGGCGCACGCCGTGCCCTTCGTCGGCGGACTGGTGGCATTCGTGGTAACACTCTTCGGTCTGGGCGCCATGTGGTACGCCTTCCAGGCTT
>JBDKTF010000508.1:0-6235 GCA_039680295.1 Anaerolineaceae bacterium | reverse complement strand
TCGCGACCTTCGCGTTGATTTCTTCGGGGTGATTATCACTTCTGTTAACCTTAAGCGTTTCAGAATCGAGTATAAAAAAGGCGGTCCCACCGGCTGGCGCAGACCTTGCAACCATTCCCCTGACCGTACTTTCTACCGGTAGATCTGTCATTCCTTCTATGAGGTGTTTATGAAACTTCGAACCATCTTCTCTCTGATTGCACTCGTCACGCTGCTGTTGGGAACCTTGAGCACTCCCGCTCAGGCGGCGCCTCCGCCACCCGATGGATCCATTTCCACACAGAGCGCAGACACTTCGCTGACCGACCAGATGGACGCATGGCTGAATGAACCCTCTGTTCTGGGAGAATCCCTTGTCACCGCCGGACCATGGAAAATATATCAAACCGATATCGCCGCCAACGGCGTACAGGCGCTCGTCTGGCTGGCGCCAATCGATCCCGAAACGGGCAACGGTCTCGCCACCGAACCGCTGCCAATTTTGGCTGAACGCCGCGGCGACGACGGCACATTCAATCTCGCTGGCAACTGGCGGTTCACCACGTTTACCAGCCCGGAATGGTCAACCATACTGGAAAACATGCCAGAATCCCTGTTGAGCAATGCCCAGAAAGCTGATCTAACCCCCAGCAGTGCCGACATGGGTATTCAATCCACACAAACCTTCGGCGGATACCTGCTGCCCTGGAAAGGCAATCTCACCAAATACCTCAGTCAGGGTCCCAATCATGCCACCTGTGCAACCCCATCGGATTGTTACCACGCCTGGGATTTTTACGACGGTACCATGTTCGAACTGCGCGCCGCCAAAGGCGGCACGGTGTACCGTTTCAAAGACAGCTGTCCCACCATGCCTGAAGGGACGATGGATACCTCGTGCACCAACTACATTGTGCTGAAAGATGTCAGCACCACTCCCACCACCTACCAGATTTACCTCCATCTGGCGCACGCCAGTGTGCCGACCCATCTGCGCACGCTGGGAACCGCGGTGAATCAGGGGGAAGTCATCGGCACCGTGGATAACACCGGATTCAGCACCGGGCACCACCTGCACTTCATGGTTGTCACCAGTATCGCCTGTGGATTTTACTGTTGGGGTCCGTCGGTGCCCATCACCTTCCGCGACGTACCCATCAACTGGGATTCCGCCACTCAGGGCGGCTATCCCTGCACCAAATCCGCCTATCTGTCAGGATACTGCAAACAGTATGCTTCCAGTTATAAATCAGGCAACGCCGGGGGAATACCGCCCACCGGCGGGTTGACACAGCCGGCGGCGGGTTCCACCATCAGCGGCACCGCCTTGCAGGTCGGAGGGTACACCAATGATGAGCGGGGGGTGACAAAGATCCAGGTGATCGCCAACGGCGGCAGCGGCTGGACGGAAGTCGGCGCTGCCCAAACCATCGATCCCGCCCAAACAGCAAGCTCATTTACCACCAGCGTCAATCTGTGCGCCGCGGGCATTTCCTCTGGACCGGTCAGCCTGGCGCTGCGCATCTGGGATAACGACGGCAATGTCTCTGAAGGACTGCCGGGGCTGCGTCAGGTGCTCAACAGCGCTGCGTGCCCGGCAAACAGCATCCCCGCCACCGCCAGCGTTCCGAATTCTGATCAGGTTACGCTCTTTTCAGAACCCAATTATCAGGGAAATTACGTCAAACTGGATATTGCGGAATATCTGGGAAATGAACTTTATCCGGTGGAAGACAATGACGCCGCCTCCATCCTCATCGGCAGCGGCGTGCAGGCGGTGCTGTGCGGCAGTTACGGCACCAGCGGACTTTCGGATTGCGCAGAGACCCTCACCGCCAATGACCCCTGGCTCGGCGATCAACGCGTCGGGTTGAACAACCTGTCTGGCATTAAAGTGCAGGCGCGTGTTACCGGCGCACCCGAAGCGTTCAATGGGTTGGCAGCTGTCAATGAAATTGATCAAAACGCCAGATCCACCGATTCGCTCCTCTTTGGCTGGGTCCCCAGCGCCCGCGCCGCTTCGTACGAGCTTCTCCTGGAAAAATTGAATGCGGACAACACGACCTGGACAACGGTTGCCAACCCCAAAGATCTATCCGGACCGGGTTGGTCCGCGCCCAGCCTGGATGCGGGCACGTATCAGTGGCAGGTCACGGCGAAAAACAGTGCTGGCAGTGTCACTTCCGCCGTGCAAAGTCTGACCGTGGATGCTGCCAGTGATCCCGGCGGCACGCCCGTTTCTGTGCCGTACAGCCAGAATTTTGACACCTGCACCAATTCCGATCCCTGCAGTTGGATCCCGGATCCGGTCGTTTACGCGGATGCGGACAAACTGCAATGGCAGTTGAACGCATCGCATACCTGGCAGTTCAATGACGGGGTGGATTACGCCCACAAAAGGGTGCGCGGCGGCGCGCTGACCTCTCCCCTGATCACGCTCAGCGGTTCGACCAACTACCTGCGGTTCAGCTCCAAGTACCAGACAGAAGGCAGCGGCAGGGTCTTTGACCAGCGCCGTGTGCAGATTCTGTTGGACGGCAAGGTTTACGATCTCTATCAGCTATCCGACGATCCCATGGACGAATACTGGGTCACACACACCGTTAAAATTCCAGATTCGTTCAACGGGAAAACGGTACGCATCCGTTTTTACTTCAACATCGCTGAAAAGTATTACAACGGCGGTTTGACCGGCTGGTATGTGGATAACGTGAGCGTAAATACCGACGCTCCTGCCGCGTGCACACCCGGCGCCAACAGCAGCACCGCCAGCGCGGTCGCGCTCACCCTGAATGGGTCGCAGAGCGGCGCCCTCTGCCCGGGGAGTATGGATTATTATCAATTCACCGCCAGCGCCGGTCAAACGCTGACCATGGATGTATCCGCCAAGTCTGACGGCTCCAGCCTCGACCCGGTGCTGACCCTGCTGGGAAGCGACGGCAGCGTGCTGTCAGAAAACGACGACCCCATCACCGGCGTCGTCCAGGATTCGCAGATCCGCTTCACCTTCACCCAATCCGGCACGTTCTTCCTGCGTCTGAAGGCGTACGATCACCCGCAGGGCAGCGGACCCTATACGATCCGCCTGCTGAACGAGACCACGGTGCCGGTAACAGCGATGATCCGCCCGAAAAATCAGGGTTACCTGGGAGCGGCGGATCTGCAAGCGGTGGCGAGCGACAATCCCAACGGCATCAAGTATGTGGAATTTCTGGTGCACTCCGGTGATTGGAACAGCGGAGGGTGGGAAACCATTGGCATTGCCCAGACCAATACGAACGGCGTCTGGAGCATCACGCCCAACCCTGCCGCCGCGCCCCTCAACGCCATTCCTGAAGGGAAATGCACCACCAGCGGCGCCTGCCCGGCAGTTCTGGTGCGCGCCTATGACCATGCAGGCAACTGGGGCGCCGCCGCTGCCTTCGATCTGAACGTGGACCTGACGCCGCCTGTCACCAGCCTGAATGCCGCGACGGCTGTGGGCACCGGGGTTAAGCTGGATTTCTCCGCCAGCGACAATCTGAGCGGATTGGATCATCTGATCCTGCGCTATCAATCCGGTTCAGGATCCTGGCAGCAAACGGACCTTCCCCTGTCATCCCCCAGCGATCGGTCGGTGTGGTGGGTCGCGCCGTCCGCGGGAAGCTATAACCTGAAGATCATGGGCGTGGACGCCGCCGGAAACATGGAAGCCGAACCCGCCGCTTCAGAAAAAACGGTCGCCGTGCCCGCCGCTTCCTGCACACCGGACGGCAATCTGTCGCCAGCCACGGCTCAAACCCTTGCCTCAACGGTCAGCGGAGCTTTCTGCGACACCGGAGATGTGGACTGGTACCAACTGAGCGTGGATTCCACCTGGGACGCGGTGGCGCTGCGGGTGTCGCCGGATGGCATCAGTCCGGTGGGCGCGCATCTGGAAGTCTGGACAGGAGATGGAAGCAGCCTGCTCTACAGCGCCGATTCCGCAGCCCTGGGAAAAACCGCGATGCTCGTCTTCCCTCCAACGGGCAGCCCCCTGCTCGTCCGTGTTTCGGCGCTGGAACCAGGTCTGTACGGCACCGGGGTGAATTACACGGTGACTGCCAGTGAGGGAGCCGTCGTTCGCCTGCCTGTCATCTACCGGTAGCAAACACTTTACCTTCATTCGTCCCCTGGCGCACAACCAGGGGACATTTTTTATCGGTCCGCGTTCATCTGAAACATTCCGATTTAATTTGAATTTGTTCAGGGTTAACGATATAATATTAAGTTATAGGGTAAATTTTATCTTAAAACAAGGGCAAAACAAATGAACGTCAAAATGTGGGCAAAAGCGCTTCAGGTCATCCCCCGCCTGACCAAGGAAGAATGGGAAAAGCTGGATGTCGTTTCGCGGTGGCTGGTTTCCACCCGCGCCGCTGTGCTGATCATGACCTTCATTTCCGCCGCCATCGCCGGTCTATTTGCGCTGCAAACCGGGGGCACGCTGAACGTGGGACGCTGGCTGCTTCTGGCGTTCGGTCTGATCTTTGCGCACGCCGCCAACAACCTGCTCAACGACTTCACCGATTTCAACCGCGGTGTGGACCGTGACAATTATTTTCGCACACAATACGGACCGCAGCCGCTCGAACAGGGTTTGATGACTCGCGCTGAACTGCTCACCTACGCCGGATTTACGGGCGCGCTGGCGCTCATCCCCGGTCTCTACCTGGTCCTGACCAGCGGTCCGTGGGCATGGCTTCTGCTCGCGCTCGGCGTCATTTTCGTGCTTTTTTACACCTACCCGCTCAAATACATCGGCATGGGTGAAATCGCCGTGATTCTGGTCTGGGGTCCGCTGATGATTGGCGGTGGCTATTATGTTCTGACCGGTGCGTGGAATTGGAACGTGGTGCTTGGCAGTTTGCCGTATGCGCTGGGAACCACCATGGTCATTTTCGGCAAGCATATCGATAAAATTCGGGCGGATCAAGCCAAAGGCATTCATACTCTGCCCGTGTTAATGGGTGAAAAAGCTGCCCGGATCACCACCCTGGTGATGATGGCGCTGCAGTACGTGTTCGTGATTGCGCTGGTGATCCGCGGCTTCTTCTCGCCGGTGATGCTGGTGGTGCTTCTGGCGTTGACTGCGGTGCCGCAGGTATGGAAAATTTACAGCGCGCCCAAGCCCGAGCAGGAACCCGCCGGTTATCCGCCGGAAACCTGGCCGCTGTATTTCGTCGCCGCCGCGTTTGTGCATAACAAGCGCTTCGGTTTGTGGTTTCTGGCAGGGCTGCTGGTGCAGACCCTGCTGCACGTCTTCGGCGTCCTCTGACAGAATCACCCTTCCGGTGATACAATCGCCGCATGACCGATGCGCCGTTCTGGAAAGCCAAATCGCTGGAAGAGATGACCCGCGCCGAGTGGGAAAGTTTATGCGACGGCTGCGCCCGCTGCTGTCTGTTCAAACTGGAAGACGAGGACACGGGCGAGATTTATTACACCAACGTGGTTTGCCGCCTGCTGGACCGGCGCACCTGTCAGTGCACCCGTTACACCAACCGCCAGACGCTGGTGCCCACCTGTCTGGTGCTGACGCCAGAACTGGTGCATTCATTGAAATGGATGCCTTCCACCTGCGCCTACCGCAAACTGGCGGAAGGCAAGGACCTGGAATGGTGGCATCCATTGGTATCCGGTGACTCAGAGGCGGTGCATCGGGCGCGCATTTCGGTGCGGCGCAAGACCATTTCGGAAGACGAGATCAACCCCGACGATCTGGAAGATCACGTCACCGACCTGTACGCATAAAATCATCCCCCCGGTTGCCCGGGGGGATGGTGTTTCTAATATCCAGAGGGTGTGTCCTGCGGGATGGGCGTCTCATTTGAATACCCATATCCATCCGGGGTTGCGGTAATTCCCGGCGTAATGGTCACGCCAGAACGGCGCGGCGTGGGCGAAGGACCCGGTGTGATCGTAAACTGAGACATCGCCGGGGTGGGTTGGAACTCCACCTGACTGGTATCCACTCCGGTGATGTCGGTAATATATTCCAACGAGCTCTGGCAGACCGGTTCAAGCATCGCCGCCACGTTCTCAAAGGTTAATTTCTGGTTGGCGCGCAGCACTGCCTGAACGGCATTCTGCAAACACCCCGGACCGGCGTTGTAATTCACCAGCGTCATCAGCCAGAGATCGCGGTAGGTGGCGACCTCTCCCGGGGCGAGCTTGGTCGCCAGGCGCACGATGCGCCCCGTCTGCTCGCAGTTGCCTTTCAGCGTCTCAGCGAAGA
>JBDKTF010000520.1:0-2932 GCA_039680295.1 Anaerolineaceae bacterium | reverse complement strand
CCCGCCGCCGTGTTGCGCGGATTAAGGTAGGTCTTTTCACCCGCTTCCATCAGCCGCCGGTTCAATTCATCAAAGTCACGGTTGTTGATGTACGCTTCACCGCGCACCACCAGTTCCTCTGGGGGCTGCGGTCCGTCGGCGGAAATCGGAATGCGCAGCGGAATACCGCGCACCGTGCGCAGGTTGGCGGTAATGTCTTCACCCACCTCACCATCACCGCGGGTCGCTCCCTGCACAAACATACCGTTGTGATAATGCAGCACCACCGTCAGCCCATCGATTTTGGGCTCCACCACAAATGCCGTTTTATCCAGTCGGCTGTCCATGCGCCGAACGCGCTCGAACCAGGCGCAGGCATCTTCAGTGCTGAAGGTGTTCGCCAGGCTCAAAATAGGCGCAGGATGGCGCACTTTGACGAATTTCTCCGTCAGCGCAGCGCCTGCCCGCTGGGTGGGCGAATCCGGCGTGATCCAATCCGGGTGCTGTGCTTCCAGCTCGCGCAAGCGCACCATCTGCCGGTCGTATTCATAATCACTGATGATGGGTGCATCCAGCACGTGATAACGATAGTTATGCTCGTGAATTTCACGGCGCAATCGTTCGATTTCCTGGCGGGGGTCTTGTGTGTCCATACGGATATTATAGGATCAGTTTCTGCCTTCGCAAAGTCTCCAGGAATGGATTGTTGTATAATCTACCTGAGTCCACGATTCATTGATATAAAGGATGCTCCATGCCCCGTACCGAATGGTTTGACCCCGAGTCCAGTGCCATGTTGTTTTCTGCATACGCCGAGAAGATGGAAAGCTGGCAAAAAGCCATGGAAGACGGCGTCATCACCGCAGATGAACTGGATCATCAGGCGCAAAAGCTGGCGGACCTGTTGCGCGAACTGGAGCCGGAACTGACCGATGAAATCCACGCGCAGGTGACGCAGATTCTGATGGAACTGGCGGTTTACTACGGCATGCAGCACGAAGCCATTTTGCACGATTTTGGCGCAGACGAATAATCAGCCCTGCTTTATACCATTTGGAGGAAAACATGAAAATTGGTAAGACGATAGCCTATATTGGCGCCGCCATTATGATCTTTTTTGGTGTTCTCTTTATCTGGGCAGCGTTTGCTCCCTCCACCACTGGACCAATAGGATCGATTATTATCGGCATTCTTCTTGTTACCGGCGGTCTGGTGTTGATCTTCGTTGTCAATCGTCCCAAACCCGCTGCGGAAAATCAGAATGTGACCGTCAAAATCGACCTGCCCGCCAATGTCAACCTGGATTCGCTCAAATGCAAATCTTGCGGGGGCGTCTTGACCATGGACAATATCAAGATGGTGGCAGGGGCACCTGTGGTCACCTGCCCATATTGCAATACCACCTACCAGCTTACCGAAGAACCCAAATGGTAGATTTTCCTGGCAGACCATCCATCAGGGAGGCTTGAACGAATGAAACGAAAATGGATATGGTTAACACTTCTGCTGGTGCTGGCTTTTGCGGTCACCACCGGCAGTGCGCTGGCGCAGTCATATTCCTTTGCAGTAGACCGCCAGGTGATTCACGTTTATTGGAACCAGGACGGCTCCACGTCCATCGATTATCTGATCGAATTTAACAACGATTCCGGCGCCCATGCCATCGATTTTGTCGACCTCGGATTGCCCAACAGCACCTATCGTCTGAAGGACATCTCCGCCGATGTGAACGGCGTTGCCATCACGGATATCAGCAAGGCTGACCCGCAGAACCTTTCGGGCGGCAGCGACGGCATCACGCTGGCGCTCGGCGCGAATGCCATTCCCGCGGGTCAAAAGGGGACCGTGCACGTTTTTGTCCCCTCCATCACCAATCTGATCTATCCCTATGAGCAGTCTGACCGCAGCAATTACGCCAGCGTCAATTTCATCCCCAATTATTTCTCCTCGTCCTCCGTCCACGGTAAAACGGATATGACCGTGGTGCTGCATCTGCCGCAGGGTGTTCAGAAAGCGGAAGAACCGGTCTATTACGATCCCAAATCCTGGCCGGGTCCCTCGCAACCCGAAAGCGGATTTGGTTCGGATGGACGTATTTATTACCTCTGGCACAGCACAGATGCTGACAGCTCCACCGCATACACCTTCGGCGCGGCATTCCCCGCCCAATATGTCCCCGAAAATACCATCGTCAAAGCGCCTGCCATCACCTTCGATTTCGAAACGCTGTGCTGCTGGGGAATTGCGCTGCTGGTTGGCGGTTTCACCATCTGGGGAATCTACCAGGGCACTGTCGGCGCCAAGAAACGCAAACTTCAATACCTGCCCCCCAAGATTTCCATTGAAGGGAATGGCATCAAACGCGGTCTCACCGCCGTGGAAGCCGCCGTATTGATGGAAGAATCGTTGGACAAGGTTCTCACCATGATCCTGTTTGGCGCAATCAAAAAGAACGCCGCAAAGGTCACCACGCGTGAACCTCTGGAGATCGAAGTGACCGAACCGCTTCCCGATGGGCTGCAAACTTACGAACGCGAATTCCTGCTGGCGTTCAAAGAACCTGCGGGCGCAAAACGGAAGACGGCGCTCAAAGACATGATGGTTAACCTGGTCAAGAGCCTCTCTGAAAAAATGAAGGGCTTCAGCCGCAAGGAAACCGTTGACTATTACAAGGATATTATGCGCCGCGCCTGGGAACAGGTGGAAACTGCCGATACGCCAGAAGTCAAAGGACAGCGCTTCGACGAGGTGCTGGAATGGACCATGCTGGACAAGGATTTTGGCGGTCACACCACCCAGACCTTCGGTTCTGGTCCGGTCTTCGTTCCCATGTGGTGGGGACACTATGATCCCACCTTCCACCCCACTCCCACCGTGCATACCGGTGCGCCCGTATCCACCGGCAGCGGCGGCAGCGGCCAAGTGACCGTCAATTTGCCCACCCTGCCCGGTT
>JBDKTF010000019.1:0-7235 GCA_039680295.1 Anaerolineaceae bacterium | reverse complement strand
GTCGACAGAATGTTGAGCGTTGCAACTGTGTAATTCTTGGATTCCAGCGTCGATTTTGCTGTGATGTATGTAGTGTCACCAGAACCGGCTGGATCGTTCTCTCCGTGCCCGGTGAGGAAATATACCTTGCGTTCACCGGGATTGGCGAGTTTGATCAGCGCGGTTGCCATGTTCTGCTCGGAGATCGCCGTAACCGGCTCCTTGCGCCCATCCATTGTAAATACAATGGTGCCATCTCGAGTCACATTGGCTTCCTGGGCGGCAGCCGGATTTGCTTCCGGATCCACAAAGGAGTAAGAGAACTTTCCATTGGAGTTATAAACAAACTCATCCAGAAGTTCTTTGGCGGTGGTGGATGAAGTCCGGCTGGTATAGAATGCCGTTGCCGTCACTGGTTTCTGTAATGTTCCCAGTAATTTGACAGTTTCGGTCGCAAGGGTATGCTCTTTATCTGCCGTCAGGTCCCAATGTTTCGAGTACTGGTTGACGAGGATATTGACGACCACCAGTATCCCGATAAATGCGATGGTGAGCACTGCAACGTTGCTGCCGTGCTTTGCCTGACGTCCGGTAAGGGAAATCCGGGTGCGTTCTGGATCAAGCAAGGCAAACAGCGCAATGCCAATGACAACCAACCCCAACAAAATTTTTACAATGAGGTTGAATTCATGCATTACCAGATAAACACCCCCGGCGCCGAGAGCAGCAACGAGGGAGAGAATCAATCCCCAGGGTGCAAAACGCTTCAACTTGCTCATTACCGCCACCTCCTGGTTTCAATTGAGACTGTGCCGAGGAAGAGGGACAGGACAATAAAACTCAGATAATAAACGATGTCTTTTATTTCAATCAGACCAACATAGAAGGAATTATAGAAATGCTGGCTGAGATCAAGATAAGTCAAAACAGCACTTCCGCTGGCGCCCATCACCTGAGCCGGGTAGCTGATCATCCAGAAAACCAACAGGATGCCCAGTGTAGCAAAAAAAGCGGCGATCTGATTGGTAAATAATGAAGAAACCGCTATACCGATTGCGAGGATTGCGCCGACGATCAGGATCAAGCCCAAATAATTCGTGAAAACCAACCCAAGATCCAGCCCTGGAGAAACCAGACGGTTGAGGATGAGCGGGTAAATGCCGGTGATTGCGATCAATACCAGATCATATAAAAAACTTCCCAACCATTTACCTACGACCAGTTCCCAATCACGCACAGGGGCGGTGAGGAGCAGTTCCATGGTTCCAGTTCGCTGTTCTTCTGCCAGGGTGCGCATGGTGAGCGCCGGAGTGGAAAACAGCAGAATGGTGACCAATGGACCAATCACGATCTGGACGGGAGGCGCATATTGTTGCAGTGTCCCTGCCAGAATATTGGTGTAAAAGATAATCCCCAGAATGACCAGCGTGATGAACGCCACCACGTAAGCAATGGGGCTGATAAAGTAATGGTTAAACTCTCGTTTTGCAATTGTCCATACGTTTCGCATAGCAATCACCTTTCTTCCCCGACAGCCGAATCATGCAATGATGGGGCGTCGTCCTGGGTGAGCTGCAAGAAGATTTCCTCCAGGCTGAGGGAAACCTGGCGTAATTCGAGCAGGTCAACCCCTTCGTTGACGACCGTTCGAGCGATCTCTGCGCGCAGGTCGATACCCGCAGGAGTTTCAAACTCGATCGTACCGTCGGGTCTGGTGGTGATCGATTGGATGCCGTTTAAATTCTTGATTTTCACGGCAATATCATCTGCATCTCCACCCACGCGAAGAATTCCGTGCTGCAAGCCGGTAAGGCGTGATTGCAGATGTTCTGGTTCGTCCTCTGCAACGATGTGTCCCTTGTTGATGATCAACACCCGGTTGCATACCTGCTGAGCCTCAGAAAGGATATGGGTGGAAAGCAAAACCGTACGATCTTTACCCACTTCACGGATCAAATTGCGCACTTCAATGATCTGTGCTGGATCAAGACCGATGGTCGGTTCATCCAAAATGAGAACCTGTGGGTGGTGAATGAGCGCCTGCGCCAGACCAACACGTTGGCGCATACCTTTGGAAAGGTTCGAGATGAGACTGTCGGCGCGGTCTTCCAAATGAACCATTTCCAGGACTTCATCTACATGATCATCGGGATTTGATAATTTCCGTAAATCTGCCATGTATTTGAGGTAGGAGGCAATACTCATATCTGGATACAGCGGGACAGTTTCTGGTAGATAACCGATCAACTGGCGTACTTCGAGAGAATTTTCAATCACATCGTATCCACCGATTTCTGCCGTGCCAGAGGTAGGCGGCATATAACCCGTGAGGATGCGCATGGTGGTGGTTTTTCCGGCGCCGTTTGGTCCGAGAAATCCCAAAATCTCTCCGCGCTCAGCGTTGAAGGTCAGGCTATCAATTGCCCGACGTGATCCATAATCTTTGGTCAACTCTGAAACACGAATCATCAACTTCTCCTTATAAGAAAAAGAATGAATGGCTTTGTTGCAGAGCACAGCCAGGGCAGAAATGTGCGCAAAAATCTTACCTGAGTGTGTGGGATACAAAAGTCGCCATTCAATATACATCGTTCAAAGAGGCAGTGCAAGCGAATTGTAAGGTTCTAATCCATTGCTAATCTTATTGAATTGATTGACGGAATCATTAGTTTTGGGTTAGAATGAGGTGATTTTTTTCAAAATCGAATACCCTTTTGTCGGTTGAAGACTTCAGGTATTCGTATATATTTTTGGGTTTTGCTGGCTATTAACTGCTGAACGGAGGACAAGGAAACATGAATCTACTCGGTCTCGCTAGGCACGGGCTCAATAATTTTGAGCAAATAGCAATTATTGCAGTACTGGCGACAGCATTCATCAGTTTGTTGTACGCCTGGCTACTTCGAGGAACTGTCTTAAAAAAAGACAAGGGCACTCCTGTAATGCAAGAAGTCTGGAATGCCATTCGAATTGGCGCCGATAGTTATTTGAACAGTCAGCTTCGCACCATTCTCCCCGCCATTGCCCTTTTGGGCGTTGCTCTTTTCTTAAGCGTTTATGTTGTACCTCCCAGCCAGGAAGCGCTGGAAGAATTCCCCCAGAATACACAAATCATTATCGCGGTTGGTCGTACGGTCGCATTTATCATGGGCGCGTCCTTCTCCCTGCTGGTGGGACAATTGGGCATGCGCATGGCGATTCAGGCGAATGTTCGCGCAGCCGCAGCAGCGCGTCGTCACTTCAATGAAGCGCTGTCCATTGCGTATTATTCTGGTACCGTGACGGGCATGCTGACCGACGGTTTAGGTTTGATGGGCGGCACACTCATCTTTATCGTTTTCGGCAAGGCAGCCCCAGATGCACTGCTCGGTTTCGGCTTCGGTGGTACGCTGCTGGCGCTCTTCATGCGCGTGGGCGGCGGTATTTACACCAAGGCTGCCGATGTTGGCGCAGACCTGGTTGGCAAAGTGGAGAAAGATATTCCTGAAGATGATCCCCGCAATGCAGCGGTTGTGGCAGACCTGGTAGGCGACAATGTGGGTGACTGCGCCGGTATGGCGGCAGATATTTTCGAGAGCTATGAGACCACCATTGTTTCCGGCTTGATCCTGGGTCTTTCTTTGATGGCGGCTGATCCAACGCATAGTATGAAATGGATTGTCTATCCGTTGATCATTCGAGGCATTGGTGTTATCAGTTCCATTCTGGGGACTTTCACCGTGCCGATCTGGGAAAAATTCCCGCTCAAATTCTTGCGCGCACACGATGCAGAAGAATCGATGTTCCGCTCGTATGAGGTATCCAGCGTGAACACCATTATCTGGGCTTTCGTTGTGGCAATCGCCTATGCTCACGATTACCGTCTGGCAGTTCTGACCACGATCGGTGTCGGTTTAGCGGTTGCATTCAACCCCCTGACCTCGTACTTCACATCTACAAAGAAATCCCCGGTCAAGGAAATTGTCAAATCAACCGATACGGGCGCTGCCACGACCATCCTCTCGGGTTTGTCTGTGGGTATGGAATCCAGTGTGTGGGCATTGCTTGTGATCGCGATCAGCTTTGTGGGCGCACTGCTGGTTTATGGCGGCGAAGAACCCATTTACGTGCTTTATGCCATTGCGATGATTGGTATTGGTATGTTGAGCCATACCGGTAACAACGTTGCCATGGACTCATACGGACCCATTTCGGATAATGCGAACGGCATTGGCGAAATGGCATGGCATGATATGGATGATGAAGAGACCCGCAAGGCTCGCCAGATCATGGCGGATCTGGATGCGGTGGGTAATACCACCAAAGCCATCACCAAGGGCGTAGCAATTGCCTCGGCAGTGATCGCCGCAGTCAGCCTGTTTGCTTCCTTCATTACCGATGTAGGCAAAGTGCAGATCCAGATGGGTCTGACTGGGGATCAGGTGATGTCTGCCATTCGCATTTCAGACACCCGGGTCTTCATCGGTTTCCTGTTGGGCGGTGCATTACCCTGGTTGTTCAGCTCTTTGTCTATTCGTTCGGTATCTCGGGCGGCTGGATTAATTGTTGAAGAAGTTCGCGAACAATTCCGCATCCCTGGTTTGATGGAAGGCAAAGTAAAACCAGATTATGCCAAGGTTGTGGCAATTTCCACTCGCTCTGCCCAGAAGGAACTGATCCCACTAGCGACCATCTCTATTACGATGCCTTTGCTTGTGGGACTTATCTTGCAGGTGGAAGCGCTGGGTGGTTTCCTGGCGGGCGTCATTCTGAGTGGTCAACTACTGGCGGTCTTCATGGCAAATTCCGGCGGCGCCTGGGACAATGCCAAGAAGTCCATTGAAGATGAACCGCGCGATCTGGCTGCAAATACCGGCAAGGGCTCTGAACGCCACAAGGCGGGTGTTGTGGGCGATACCGTGGGTGATCCATTGAAAGACACGGCTGGTCCTGCACTTAACCCAATGATCAAGGTGGTAAACCTGGTCAGCCTGCTGGTAGCTCCGATCATTGTTCGCGCTCAACCCCTGAATTGGGGCGGTTATGTCGCGATCATTGTCATGGGCGCCGCACTGGTCTGGGCATTCTTGCAGAGCAAGCGTCCTACGCAGAGTCTCACGTCTGAGAAATAACCCTGACAGCGTTTTGAGTGAATGATATCCATGGGAGCGGTGAACAGCCGCTCCCATTCGTTTTGCCTGCCCGGTAGAAAATAACAGAATTGTCAATCCAACGCGGTTGCCATTTCGGGATTGGCTGGCTAAAATACTAGGGTCAATTGAAATCCTCTACGATTCAGAGTACCCATGGAAATTGAGAATAAGCTGGCAGCCCCGAAAGACAACTCCCGCGTTCTGATATTCGTCGCTACGCTTGTTGCGGTCAGCATCAAAGTGATCTTATTACTGACGAAATCGGTTCCATTCAATTCCGATGAAGCCATCGTCTCGCTTATGGCGCGCCATATCCTGCACGGGGAGCGACCGGTTTTTTTCTATGGTCAGGCATATATGGGAAGTCTGGATGCCTGGCTGACGGCAGGCGTGATGGGGGTGGTAAACGATCCGGTTCTGTCCATTCGGTTGGTACAGATCTTTTTATATGCCGGATTCTTAATTTCCCTGGGATGGTTGACGCGAAAGTGGTTGCAAGAACCTGCCTACAGTTGGATTCTGGTATCTCTGGCGGCAGTACCGCCAGTGGTTGTTACACTTTATACATCGGCATCTTTGGGGGGATATGGAGAAGTATTACTGCTTGGGAATTTGATTTTAGGTTGGGGGTATGATGTGACATTGGGTGGAAAAGAACGTTCGCTCTGGCGTGGGGCTGCCCTGGGTCTGGCTGGCGGCGTTTCGTACTGGACATTGGTGATGACAGGCGTTTACCTGCTGGCTGTTGGAATATGGGGAATATTGCGATTTAGCTGGAAACGATTACCTGCGTATGGACTGGCGCTGTTTATGTTCCTGTTGGGTAGTTTACCGTGGTGGCTTAATTTGTTGCAAACGCATGGGGCTCCATTGGGAATGCTGTTTTCTGGGGCTTATTCAGATACGGGAACGATTGCCGACCATGTGCTGGGTATCCTGTTATTTGGGATACCCACCATGCTTGGATTGCGTCACCCCTGGAGTGCTGGATGGTTAAATCCAGCTCTGGCGTTTTGGGGTCTGGTGTTGAGCCTGGCGGCGGCTGTTTATTTTCTGCGAAAACAACCGGTCAAAACGGAAATAATAAGACCCGGTGGACGTTTCATTTTGTGGACAATGGTCGGTGTGTTATTGGTGTTGTTGATATTATCTGCTTATGGCAGGGATCCCACCGGACGATATTTCCTGCCTTTATTGGTTCCCCTGGTATTTTTATGGGGCGCCTTCATCATTGGCTTGTGGAAGCAAAAAAGAATCTGGGGAATGGTTGGGTTGGCACTGTTTTTAGCTTTCAATGGTACTGCCACCATTCAGGCGGCGCTATCACCCGATCGAATTACTACACAATTCGATCCCATTACACGATTCGACAACTCACATGACGCGGAGTTGATGTCCTTCTTACGAGAACACAACGCACAATTGGGATATTCCAACTACTGGGTCAGTTTCCGGATCGCCGCATTATCTGATGAACAGATCATCTATTCGCCACGTTTGCCGGATAAAGTAGACATGCGGTATACACCCATGTATAACCGCTATCCGGTGTACGACCAACAGGTCAACCATGCGCCGGATGCAGCGTATATCACCACGCTCCATCCAGCTTTGGACGTCCTTCTGCGGGAAAATTTCCAACGATTGGGCGTTTCGTGGCAGGAAGCGACCATCGGACCCTATCAGGTTTTTTATGCTTTCAGTCGTAAAGTAATGCCAGAAGAAATCATTTATCCGGAAGTGGAATCATGAATGCTAATGTCCGCAAGAAATTTTCGTGGGTGGGAATGTTGGCGCACGGATTGATGCCAACACTGCAACTCATGATTTTTATCGCTGTTTTTGGGGGTGTTCTGGCGTTAGGACCCCGTCTGCTGAATATGGATGGAGACCTGGGGCGACATATCACGGTAGGAAATTATATTCTTGATCAGAGAAGCATTCCAACACGGGATGTGTTTTCTTTCACGATGCCCGGACAGCCATTGGTTCCACATGAATGGTTGGCGGACGTGATCTTTGCGTTGGCAAACCGATGGATGGGGCTGGACGGCGTGGTGCTATTGTGTGCCTTGCTGATTGCTTCTTCGCTCTGGATGTGCATGCGACTTTCGATGCGGCGTT
>JBDKTF010000365.1:0-2363 GCA_039680295.1 Anaerolineaceae bacterium | reverse complement strand
GGTCTATAATCCTATACGATATGGATCAGGAAGTCAAGCACGCAGCATCTTCGCAGAGGTATGAACCAGTTATAATGGGGATATTCTGATCCATTCCATAAAAAGGTGATCCGATGGACTCCATGATAAAAATCAATGAAAGCGATATTCCCTATAAATTCGATAATGTCTCTGGACCAAAATACCTGTTGAACGGTCCTCTTTCCGATTTTGGTTTGCTGATCGTCCTTCCCGGTCAAAGTCTCCCCACCCACTATCACGACCATGTCGAAGAGAACTTTTACGTTCTCGAGGGTGCGATTGAAATCCACATCAATGATAATGTCCTGAATCTAATCCCCGGAGATCTTGCCCACCTGCCGCCCAAACACCCTCATTATCTGGTCAACAAAGGTGAAACCGCCTGCAAAATGATCTTTATCAAATCTCCCCACGATGAAAATGACAAAATCGAAATCAATTGGAAACCAGGAGATCCAATTCTAAATTTGTAAAACCACTCAGATGACGTTAAAATAGTATCGTTGGAAGCCAAAACCAAATGAAACAATATTTGGCGTTTTGACTGAAATAAAACACTTACTAGGAGATGTCCAATATGTCTGAAAAAAGTGCCTTTACATCAGAACAAGCCCGGGAGTGGGGTGAAAAACTGGGTATCGATTGGAAGACTTTTGATATTGAGCAATTTCGAATGGGTATGGAAGTGGAACTTGAGCACGGTAAAAGGGATCCACTCACAAATGTAACCAATGACGACCCACTGACCACCGCGAAAATAGCGCTGGCTCATCTGAAAGAATTTCCAGATTATTACACCCGACTCGATAAGATGGAAGAGGAAGCAAAAGCCTTCTGGAAAAGCAAGAATCAGTAATTCGCAAAATACCTTTGAAAACCACGGTTAAAAAATCAACCGGAAGTCTGAGTAAGGCTTCCGGTTGATTTTTTACATCTGAGCTATTACTCCACGGTCACAGATTTTGCCAGATTGCGCGGTTGATCCACATCCAACCCGCGCAGCGCGGCAATCTGATACGCCAGGATTTGCAGCGGAAGAACTGTCACCACCGGGCTTAACATCCACGGGGTATCAGGCGTCCACAACACATAATCCGCCAGTTCTTTCACGCGCTCATCGCCTTCAGTTGCCACGGCTACAACGCTGCCGCCGCGCGCCTTTACCTGTTCAATTTGACTGATCATCTTCTCATACCACGGATCGCGCGGAACGATGGCAATCACCGGCATATCCCGGTCTACCAATGCAATCGGTCCGTGCTTCATTTCTCCCGCCGGATATCCTTCGGCATGAACGTAAGAGATTTCCTTCAACTTCAATGCACCCTCATAGGCAATTGGCATGTTGATTCCACGTCCCAGGAAGATGGCATTTCGGATGTACTTCAGTTCGCGTGCCACGTCGCGCACTTCCTCTGATCGGTCGAGACAGCGACCTACCAAGTCAGGGATCAACCGTAAATCACTCACCAGTTTGCGCCGTTGGGTTTCGCCAATGGTCCCGCGTAAGTCTGCCAGCAGCACCGCCAGCATGTACAGATCGACGAGCGGCGCAGTAAAAGCCTTGGTGGAAGCCACGCCGATTTCCGGTCCAGCCTGCATGGAAATATATCCGTCGGCGATGCGCATGGCTTGCGATCCAATCGCGTTCACGATCGACCAGAGCTTTGTCCCTTTGCGCCGACCCTCTTCCATCGCCGCCAGCGTATCTGCGGTTTCGCCCGATTGACTGATCGCCAACACCACATCGTCTTTTTCCAGAATGGGATCGCTGTAACGTAATTCAGAGGCGATTTGAGTCTCCACAGGGATGCGAACGATACGCTCGATCAGGATTTTGCCCACCATGCCGGCATAAGCTGCCGTTCCGCAGGCTGTGATGATGATCCGGTGAATTTTTTGCGCATCCTCTGCTGTAAGGTTTAATTGCGGCAGACGCACGCGTCCTTCGTCGAAATCAACCCGTCCTGCCAGTGTATCGGTCACCGAACGCACCTGCTCGTGTATTTCCTTTTCCATGAAATGACGGTAGGAACCTTTCTCAGCCGCCACCGGATCCCAGGCGACTGTGTGGACCTGATGCGCCACCACTTTACCGTCCAGCGTCTGGATGCTGACTCCACCGCGGCTGATTACAGCCATCTGCCGGCTTTCCAAAAAAACCACCCGGCGTGTATGATCGAGAATGGCGGGAATATCTGATGCGACATACATTTCCCCTTCTCCCAGTCCAATCACCACACCACCGGCATTGCCAATACGTGCTGCCACGATCTTGTCCGGTTCCTTGCTGGACATCACAACAACGCCGTGTGCGCCTTTCAGGTGACGCAATGCCTGCT
>JBDKTF010000594.1:0-4461 GCA_039680295.1 Anaerolineaceae bacterium | reverse complement strand
ATCATGGAGTCCATCGGATCACCTTTTTATGGAATGGATCAGAATATCCCCATTATAACTGGTTCATACCTCTGCGAAGATGCTGCGTGCTTGACTTCCTGATCCATATCGTATAGGATTATAGACCGTTGGATTGGAAACAGGGTCATGCACTGAAGGAGCCTGTTCATGCCGAAATTGGAAAATCACCGGCAAGCGCTGGGACGTTGGGGCGAAGATGCCGCGTTGGCGCATCTAGAATCGCGCGGATATTGCCTTGTTCAGCGGAATTACCGCACGCCTTATGGAGAAATTGATCTGGTGATGCGAGATGGAGACGCACTGGTCTTTGTGGAGGTGAAAACACGCACTTCCACCCATTATGGACAGCCCGAAGACGCTGTGACGCTGCTCAAACAGTCCCATCTTCAGCAGGCGGCGCAGCAGTTCATGCAGGAACATCCTGAATATGAAGATGAATGGCGGGTAGATGTCGTTTCCATTCTGAAGGGTGTTTCAGATGATCGGGTAGAGATTACGGTATTTGAAGATGCAATCCATGGATAATCGCCCTCCCCTGATCGTCATCCTGGGTCCTACAGCGGTAGGCAAAACCGAGCTTTCGCTGCGATTGGCAGAACGCTTTGGTGGGGAGATTGTATCTGCCGATTCACGCCTGTTTTATCGCGGGATGGATATTGGCACAGCAAAACCGACCCTTGCAGAACGGCGGCGAGTTCCACATCACCTGATCGATGTGTCGAATCCCGATCAGACCTGGTCACTTTCTGTGTTTCAGGCGGAAGCCAAGCAAGTGATCGCTGATATTCACGCGCGCGGGAAGCTGCCTTTTCTGGTCGGCGGTACGGGGCAATACATCACTGCCGTGACGGATAACTGGATACCGCCCGCACAGGCGCCGGATGAGCGCCTGCGGAAAGCGCTCGAAGACTGGGCGGCAGAAGTTGGGAAACTTGGTTTATACGAACGTCTGGCGGTACTGGATCCGGAAGCGGCAAAGAAGATTGACTATCACAATGTGCGCCGGACAATACGAGCGCTGGAAGTGATTTTCAAAACCGGCAAAAAATTTTCAGAGCAGCGGCAAAAAACATCATCACCTTATCGGGTATTGAAGCTTGGGTTGGATCGCCCCCGGGATGAACTCTACCAACGTGTGGATGCGCGGATTGCGCAGATGCTCGCGGATGGATTTGCGGGCGAAGTGCATAAGCTTCTGGATGCTGGCTATGCAGCCAATCTACCGACAATGTCTGCGATTGGATATCGTGAAATGTGCGCCTATCTGCAAGGAACGATGAGTCTGGACGAAGCGGTGGCGCAGATGAAACGATTGACGCGGGTGTATGTCCGCAGGCAGGGAACCTGGTTCAAGGAGGACGCAGCGGATATCACCTGGCTGGTGATGTCTGATCAGGTGGAAGAAGAAGCCGTTGCAAAGATCCAGCAATTTCTGGAGAATTAATGGAAGAATCAAAAGAAGGACGATTGAAACGTCCTTCTTTTTTGTTAACATCGATTGAGATTACTCTGCCACGAGCTGCGGCGTGCCGTTTTTCTTCTCATAAGGAGGCGGGAAGATGGCTTCAAACTCATCGCGAGAAATGGTTTCCTCTACCAGCAATTTCTGGGCGACGGCATCCAGTTTGTCACGATACTTCGTCAAAATATCCAGTGCCTGTTTGTAGGCATTGGTAACCAACTGGCGTACTTCCTGATCGATTTGTTCAGCAACCGCTTCAGAGTAATCACGCTGTTCTGAAATTTCGCGTCCCAGGAAAATCATTTCCTCTTTTTGTCCGTAAACCATCGGACCCATTTTTTCGCTCATGCCCATGCGCGTGACCATGGTACGCGCCAACTGGGTGACACGCTCAATGTCATTGGAAGCGCCCGAGGTAATATCGTCAAAGACGATTGCTTCGGCTGCGCGTCCACCCAGAAGACCAATCATATCCGCAAGGATTTTCTTGCGCGCCTGAAGCGTCCGGTCTTCTTCTGGCAGAGAAAGGGTAAAACCGCCCATCATCCCACGGGCGATGATGGAGACCTTTTGCACGGGATCGGACTCGGGCAAAGCATTCATGACGACGGCATGACCGGCTTCGTGATAAGCCACGATGCGTTTTTCATCTTCACTGATCAGGCGGCTCTTGCGCTGCGGACCAGCAATGACACGTTCGATGGCTTCTTCAAACTCGGGTTGACTGATCTGCCGTTTATTGCCGCGCGCCGCCAGAATGGCTGCTTCGTTGACCAGGTTTTCCAGGTCTGCACCAACAAACCCGGGCGTGGATTTGGCGAGAACGCTGAGATCCACATCGGCAGCCAAAGGTTTACCCTTGACATGCACTTTGAGGATGGCTTCACGCCCACGCATATCTGGACGATCGAGGACCACACGACGATCGAAGCGACCGGGACGCAGCAGCGCCGGGTCGAGGATGTCGGGGCGGTTGGTTGCTGCCATGATGATGACATTGGTATCGGTATCGAAACCGTCCATCTCCACCAGCATCTGGTTGAGGGTTTGTTCGCGTTCGTCGTGACTTCCACCCAGACCTGCGCCGCGCTGACGTCCAACGGCATCGATTTCATCCACGAATACGATGCAGGGCGAGTGGCGTTTTGCCTGGTCGAATAGATCGCGAACGCGGCTTGCGCCAACGCCGACGAACATTTCCACAAACTCTGAACCCGAAATCGAGAAGAACGGCACGCCAGCTTCACCGGAAACGGCTTTGGCAAGCAGGGTTTTACCGGTTCCAGGAGGACCCACGAGTAAAACACCTTTGGGAATGCGCGCGCCGAGGGTGATGAATTTTTGCGGTTCGCGCAAGAATTCAACCACTTCTTTTAATTCTTCTTTGGCTTCTTCCACTCCGGCGACATCCTGGAAGGTTACACTGGGCTGATCCCCGGTAAACATGCGTGCGCGCGATTTACCAAACGACATGGCAGCGTTGTTACTACCCTGCGCCTGTCGGAAGATAAACCAGAATATACCGGCAAGGATGATGAAAGGCAGAATATATCCAAGAGCGGAGAATACACCCAACCATGCGCTTGGTGCCTTGATTTCCAATTTAATTTTGTCAGGTGCAAGCTGTTGTGGCGTCACACCCAACGAAACCAATTGGTTAACCAGGGTGGCATTCGCTTCCTTTAACGATTCCTTTTCCGATCCATCCGCGTAAATAACCTGTAGTGCATCTTCATTTTCAACAATACGCTGCACCTTGCCTGCCTGAATGTCGGCGGCAACTTCATTAATCGTCAATACATCCTGGCTCGTCGATTGTTGTCGGAAGTTGTACCACACCATAACGATGATGCCGACAAACAGCAGCAGGTAGATGACGTATGACTGGTTACGAGAATTCACAGATACCTCCTAATTTCGTAACGAAACCCTTTGAACAGGAGAACTTTCCATATAAGATTATACCAAGTCCCAGGCATGGAGTATAGATAATCCGCGCCTTGAAGAGGTTTTCTAACTAATTTCTTATACATTTTTCTTAAAAATTCCCTCTTTAGCCACCTTTGATTGACTTCGGAGCTTCCTTATTCTATACTTTTCATGTAGATGGTCAACTTAATCAGAATCGGAGGTGGGGAGATGACCGTTCCATCCAATTCAATTGATCCAGAAGCACCTTCACACGCAGAGGAAACATCCTCCGCAGGGATGCCTGTCAATGAAGGAAGCCTTGCTCGCGAGACTGCAAAAGGTCCAGAACAGCCTTCATCGCTGCCGGTAAGTGAAGATCATGTACCGGATGAGACAATCCTGAACCTGTTGGTGTCAGACCAACGGATGCGCAGCCTGTGGACTCGCGCAGACACGGTTCAGAAGCAGGTCTATGATGAAATCAATAATGTCCGCCTGGCAAAATCTCTTCTGGATCAGATCCAACGGGCGCGAAACGAATTGATGAGCGGCAAAGGCGCTTATGAAGATGCCGAACGTGCGTTGAATGAAGTGACTTATCGACTGGCGTTCAATCGTCGCATGGTGAGCGCTTCACGAAAAGATGGCACAAAAATATTAATCTATGAGGGTATCTGGCTTCTGGTGTTGGGAACCGGCATCACCCTCATCAATCTATTTGAAGCCCGATTTGAATCGCTTTTCCTTTCTCAATTTATTTCCAGCCTCCTGTGGGGTAGTCTGGGCGGTGTGGTGGGCGCACTTTATGCGTTATGGAAGCATGTGGCAGATGAACAAGATTTTGACAGCCAGTACACACTCTGGTACATCACCAATCCTCTTCTTGGATTGGCATTAGGGGCATTTGTCTTTCTCATCATTCAGGCGGGCTTTTTCTCGCTCACGGCAAGCGAAGGCGGCACAGCGAGCATCAATACCCCGCTGGTGATTTATGTGTTGGCTTGGATTTCGGGGTTTAAACAGAATGTAGTTTACGAAATTGTACGCCGAATTCTGGATGTGTTCCG
>JBDKTF010000235.1:0-4321 GCA_039680295.1 Anaerolineaceae bacterium | reverse complement strand
GAAAACTGTTCGGTTCTATTGGCGCGCCATCACGAAGCAGCAGGGATCCATTGGATTCGACGGCATCTCAAAATGATCGAGATGGAATATTGACCGTTGGCAGGGATGCCTGATGATATTCTCTGCGTTTCGATGAATTTCATTGATTTTATAACAAATGTTCTCTATAATAACTCTGGCGGTACAAAGGTGGCGAATCTGCTGGAGAAGACGTACCGCTTTATCATCAAAGACCAGAATGGTAATTGGCTGGTCATCGGGTCAAACCAAAATGGGTGACCAAGCGCGGACCCCGCGTGATCCCTTTTCTTTCGAAGATTATTGAAACCATGCTTGAAAAACCTGATCTCGAAGACGGAAAAATTACCGCCTGTTTGCAGGCTGAATATGGATTAAGCATCGAGAGAATCGCGTTTCTGCCGCTCGGGGCTGATCTGAACACGGCGGTGTACCGCGTGACGGCGAAGGACGCGGTGTATTTTCTCAAACTCAGACGCGGAGATTTTGACGAAGCGTCTGCGGTGGTGCCGGCTTATCTCCATGGTCAGGGCATCCGGCAGGTGATCCCGCCCGTTACGGCGCGGTCGGGACGGCTGTGGGCGGATCTGCCGCCCTATAAGGTGATCCTGTACCCCTTCGTGGAGGGCCTGAACGGCTTTCAACGCAGCCTGACCGACCGGCAGTGGGTGGATTTTGGCGCCGCCATGAAACAGTTTCACACGGCAAAGATTCCCCCGGAAATCACAGCAGGAATTCCCCGGGAAAACTTCTCTCCCTGCTGGCGGCAGATTGTCAGGATTTTTCTGGCGCAGATACCGGAGAAGGTGTACGAAGAACCGACGGCGGCGGAACTGGCGGCGTTTTTGAATTCAAAATGGGCGGCGACTTATGATCTGGTCCGCCGCGCAGGGCGGTATGCCCGGCTGCTTGCGAAGCATCCGCCCGAATTCATCCTGTGCCACGGCGACATCCATGCCTGGAATCTGTTGATCCCGGACGAGGACACGTTTTACATGGTTGATTGGGACACGTTGATTTTTGCCCCCAAAGAGCGCGATTTGATGTTCATTGGCGGCGGACTGGGCGGGCGCGGGCGTACCCCGCAGGAAGAAGAAGCCCTGTTCTACCGAGGATACGGGCAGACGAAGATCCATCCGGCGGCGATGGCATATTACCGTTACGAGCGAATTATCGAAGATCTGGCGATCTACTGCGAGCAAATTTTTCTTTCGGATGAAGGCGGAGAAGATCGAAAGCAGTCGCTGGAAAATGTGAAATCGAATTATCTGCCGGGCGGTACGATCGAACTGGCGCTCCGGTCGGATGAGCGGTTGAATTATTTAAAGGAGCGACCATGAACGATGCAGAAAGCCTTGAATTTATCCGCAGATATTTCGACGTGGTGTTCGGAAAGCATGATCCTGACGTTCTGGATGAGTATCTGGCTGAAGATTATTTCGACGACGACATCGGGGACCCCCATGAGGATCACATCCAGAATTCAAAAGAATATCTGAAAGAGATGTTCCGGCAGAGCCCCACCCTTGGGGTGGATGTCCACAAAGCCGTCACGCAGGATGATGTCATCTCGGCTTATCTGGATTGGTACGTGCGGGAGAACGATGAGAAGCGGGTCATCATGAAGGGTGTGGCGATTTTTGTGATGCGGGGTCAAAAAATTGTCAAACGGCATACGTTTCTCTATTTTCATGAATAGATCAGGATGATTTGTCTGAAAGTCGCTGACTGATTTCCACACAGATCCACATTTTGTGGTATATTATTATTGAAATTTATAATCAGATTTGCGTACAGAACATGCCGCCCTTCTTCATTATAAAGAGGATGGCATTTTTGTTTAACCCAATCTGCACTAGTGAAAGACAGGAAAACCTTGGAAGTAAAACTTTATGTTGGCAATTTGTCTTATGACACCACCGAAGAACAACTGCGCACGATGTTCGCGGAAGCTGGAAACGTTGTGGAAGCAGTTGTAATTAAAGATCGTGACACCGGATCCTCCAAAGGATTTGCGTTCGTTACGATGGGCAGTCAGGAAGACGCGAACAAAGCCATCAGCTCGTTCAACGGGAAAGATGTCAATGGTCGTTCTCTGACTGTTAATCCCGCCCGGGCACGTGAAGAACGCGGACCTCGATCCTTCGGCGGACCGAACCGCGGCAGCCGCGGAAACAGCCGCTACTAAATCAACAATGCTCTCAAAACCCCGCCTTAATCCGGCGGGGTTTTTGATTCGATTCGGTCCAGCGAACGGGATTGGCGAAGGGCTGCGAAGCCCGAAAAGATCCCCTCAACTACCATCGCAGGTGCGCTGTATACTATATGCAGACAACCCGGTGATAGGACTTGTCTTCTGGCACATCCGACGCAATCGAAGGAACCTGGCTCTGATCTGGCGCAGAATTATTTGTGCTGAATTATGTCAATATGCGGTGGACACGGGCACGTCAGGAGCCTTGACCGGGGGCAGTCGAGGTCTAAATCCATTTGAATCAATGAACTCCTTACCTCGTCAGTAAAACCGCTGTTTGATCTGTACGCTTCGCCAACCGATGATGGTTCGATCCAAGAAGAGGGAAAAAGATGAACATAATCGCACGTGAAGGGACAGCCCTGTTTATCTACCTGAGGGAAAGAGCCGCTTACTGGACGCAGTGCTTGATCGACATGGGGTATTACGATTTCACCCGAGAAGGTCCAGACACAGGAAAGATCGAGGATGCCGTTAAACCATTCCTGGGGCTGGAAAATCATACCGAACTGCCTGACAAAAAATTGGATTGGCTGATTGAACACGGGGCGATTCAGGCGGGAATCGCCTTTCAAGGGTTGGGAAATCTGGACATCGCATCGCTGTGGTATCAAATCGGTCAATATGTTTGGAGAGGGAATGCGCCCTGGCATCACGAGAATTTGACGGATCTGGAACTGTACGTTCGGATGGGTTCGTCGCCCAGGCAGGAAAATGCGGCGATCTGTGCGGCTCTGTCAGGCGCTTTGCCGCGTGCCGAGAAATTATTCGGATGGATTGTGCAGGATCGGACGGTCACCGGCGCCGAAATTCAATACTTTGAAGAGGCGCATGATGCCTATACACTGGGCACCAATCTGGGTTATCTCATATTTGCCCTGATGTGGCTGGGCAATCAGTGGGAGGAAGTTGCTCGTCTATCAGAGATCGGCAGGCGGATGATTGAAAAGGGCAAGAAAGACGATTTTTCATCGGATTTCAGCACGCCCAAACTGCTGATCGGGATGGGCGGTCCGATCAGCGCCTATTTCCTCGACCCAAATCCAACCCATCGGGAAATGGCGTCGAATGTTCTCCGGCTGGATAAAATACCGCACCATGAGAGCATCCAGCGGCTGATCATGCTTCGGTATCTATTTACGCTGATCCACCGCTATCCTGAAATCAGCCCATATCCCGAAGCGGCGTTTCAACTGCGGATGTGGCGTCCATCGATGAGCCAACGGGATATCCCGCCCACCAAAAATGAAATTCAAAATGCGCTGGATGAGATTTTCAGCCAGGCGGCGCAGCACAGCAAGTGGGGTATCGATGTGACTTCGACCGATTTACATATCCGCGCGGGAGGGTATCCCGCAAAAAACCACCAACTCAAACAATGCTGCGAGGTGATGCTTGAGAATGTGAAATACTCGGGAGGTCGCACCGGTGAGAAAAAAATTCCCGAAGACGGGATCATGACCGTCCGGTATGATGTCCACCAACTGTACAGCATTTCATAAACGAAAGGGCAAAGTGGATGACTGACCTGGTTGCGCGTTCCTTTCGCCCCAACCTGGTTTCTTTCCATTAAATTGGAGATTGCGGTTATACTCTGCGCATGTCAGCGGAAAGTCTATGGTTTGAAATTCAATCAGACGGGGATGTGGTGCGCATCCATCCCGTCTCCTGCGGGTTAGGGGTGGGTTTCTTGATCGAGACCCCGCACGGCATGTTCCTGATCGACAGCGGCTCACCGGGGGAGCACGGGCAGGTGCTGGGGAAGATGAAGGAACTGGGGCGCACCGACCTGAAGGTCATCTGGATCACGCACGCCCATTACGATCACTACGGCAGCGCAACGGCGCTGCGCCGGGCGACAGGCGCCCGCATTGGCGTGCATCCCGCGGATGCAGCCAGCCTTGTCCGCGGAAAGTCGCCGTTGGGAACCCCGCACCAGTATGGTTTTATCTACCCCATCGCGCAGCCGGTGGTGAAACTCTTCAAACCGCTGCCCGCCGCCCCACCTGATTTTACGCTCGAGGATGGGGAAACCCTGGAGCGCTTCGG
>JBDKTF010000287.1:0-1614 GCA_039680295.1 Anaerolineaceae bacterium | reverse complement strand
ATTAATTATTTGGTCACCTTATACACAAACGGTAATAACTGATCCAAAAAATCAAGAGAATCCGTTAGTGATTAATGTTGTACAAGGAGAGATTGTTGATCTTGGAAAAATATCTGTACCATAGTATATGGAGCTGAAGGTTTAGGTCATTTTAGAGATTTCTCAATATAAGGATGTCGGATTTACCTATGAAGAATAGGTAACCGCATTACAAAATCGGATCATTTCTCCTAATTCCTACACAAATTATCAGGATACTTGTAGACCCCTCGTGTGACGGTTGACACTACCCAAACACGGGGGGGCTTGTTTTAATGAGATAAACTCGTTATGGGCTGTCCAAACAGGTTTCTTCCAAATTTAACAGGAGGTCTGAATGCCCCCCAAGGGACGGATTGAAGTCGATGAAGCGTTGTGCAAAGGGTGTGAGTTGTGCGTCAACTCTTGCCCGCAAGAAGTGCTGGCTTTGGCAATCGAACGGATGAATGCTAAGGGCTATCATCCCGCCGAGCTCAAAGCTCTGGGATGCACTGGCTGCGGCATTTGCGCCATTGCCTGCCCTGAAGCCGCGATCACTGTGTATCGCGAAGTCCAATCTCGACAAACGGTTACGGAGGCGTGACATGACGCGAGAATTGATCAAGGGTAATGAAGCCGTTGCAGAAGCTGCCATTCGCGCAGGACTGCAAGCTTATTACGGTTATCCCATCACCCCTCAGACTGAACTGCTTGAGTATATGGCGAAGCGCATGCCCGAATTGGGACGTGCCTTTGTGCAGGCAGAATCGGAGCTGGCTGCCATCAATATGGTTTACGGCACCGCCTGCACGGGCAAGCGCGTGATGACTTCTTCCTCCAGCCCGGGTGTCAGCCTGATGATGGAAAGTCTGTCCTATATCGCCGGTACCGAATTACCCATTGTGTTGGTGGATGTGATGCGCGGTGGTCCGGGTCTGGGCAATATTCAACCATCACAAGCTGATTACAATCAGATCGTCCATGGTGGGGCGCATGGTGATTATCACACCATCGTTCTGGCACCGTCTAATGTTCAGGAATCGATCGATTTTACCGTGCAGGCGTTCGATCTGGCGGAAAAATATCGCTCTATTGTCGTTGTTTTGAGTGATGGTTCAATCGGTCAAATGATGGAACCAGCCGAGCTGCCTCCCATGCAGCCGCTCAAAACCGAAGTTCCAGAATGGGCGGTTTCGGGTGCCAAAGGACGAGAACGCCGCTTCTTATCATCCATTTATATGAATCCCCCCGATGAGGAGGTGGCGAACTTCCGCATGGAAAATCGTTGGCGCGAGATCAAAGCCAATGAAATTCGCTACAAAGAATATTACACAGAAGACGCTGATATGATCATCGTCGGGTTCGGGTCGGCGGGTCGTATATCCCTGTCGGCTGTACGCCAGGCGCGAGCGGAAGGTATCAAAGTGGGTCTAATGCGCCCCATCACCCTGTCTCCTTTCCCCTATGAGCGGATTGCAGAGCTTTCAAAACATTGCAAATCCATGCTGGTCGTGGAGATGAACGGCGGGCAGATGCTGCGAGATGTACAGATGGCGGTCAGTGAACGCATCCCGGTGGAATTTTACGGGCGCATGG
>JBDKTF010000220.1:0-5459 GCA_039680295.1 Anaerolineaceae bacterium | reverse complement strand
CGTGCGCAAGGCGAATGAAGGGTATCTGCATGGGGTCAAAGCCCTGAAGCCTGGCAGAGATTGCGTCGATGGCGACCTGATCGGCGGAAGCCAGGATGATGTTCTTTTCATGCCAGTGCATCGCGCGTGGACCCGGACCGTCTCCGGCGAAGGTGCCGTCCATCACGGCGAAAATGCCGGGGTGAATGTCTTGCTGGATCATCAAGAGATCCACCAGCGTTTCGTGGATGACCGAGTGGGTCCAATGTCGGTTGCGATGCAGCAATCCGCCAAAGGCGTTCTTCATGGCGCCGGTGATGGTGGTGAAGACGTGCGTTTTCACCGTGGGCAGATGCAGAATGTTCTTGCCGACCAGCGCCTTGGGAATGTACACACCCTCGGGGTAAACCTTGTCCAGCACGAGGAACGGCTGTTTGGGTTCATAGCGGAACCATTCGAACTGTTCTTCGTATAGATAAACGCAGGGGACGTTGTATTTGTCCGTGACAAAACGATGTTTGTTGTTTTGTTCACCTTCGCTGGTATCAACCACCACCGTGTCGTTGTGGATTCCGACCAGATCGCTGTAACCGCGCCGCTGCATGGACCGGATCACGCCTTCCAACTGCCAGGGAGCAGTGGAGCAGGCGGGATACCACGTCTGCCAGGAGATGTTGATTTTCAACCCCGTGGTATGTTCGGGCGAAAGCGATTTTTCGACCTCCGCGAGCGTCAACAGGCGGTCGTAATCATCCAGAACCGTGGCGGGTGTTGTTTTCAACACGGCCACTTTCCCTTTGCCGGGGAATTCGCTCATCGTATCAATCTCCTTTCCCAACTTTCAATGGTTTATCGCATTCTACTTGATCCGATAAACCGTGTCCAGTCAGGCATTGGAAAGGGTGTTACGCAGTGTGACCGCCATTTCCCTTGCGCGGCGGGCGGCTGCGCCGGTGTAGCGTCTGGCGTCGGCAACCTGTTTAATATCCCCGGCGGGCAGGTAACGGGTGATGACCGGATCCGCAATCAGACGATCCAGCAGGGGATTGGGTTCACCACGCTGCATGGCTTCCCACGCTGCCAGCGTATGCTGGCGCAGAACTTCATGCATTTCCTGGCGGTCGGCGCCGGCTTTGACCATTTCCATCAAGATGCGCTCTGTACCGGCGAACGGGGCATAGGTTTCGAGGTTGCGCTGAATGGCTTCGGGACGGACCTGAAGCCCTCGCACGACCCGCACAACCACCGTCAGAAGTTCATCGGCGATCAGGAAGGCTTCAGGGAGAAGCGTGCGCCGGTCGGCGCTGTCGTCCAGTGTGCGTTCCAGAAGCGAAAAAGCTGCATTGTCCCATGCCTGACGCGGCATTTGCGCCAATGAACGGGACAGGGAATTTACTTTTTCACACTGGATGGGATTGCGTTTGAATGGCATGGCAGAGGAGCCAATCTGGTTGCGACCGAAGGGTTCGGCAAGTTCGCCAATGGGCTGCGATTGCAGCAGTCTCAGATCGAAGGCGAATTTGGAGAGCGACTGCGCCAACCCTGCCAGATCGCAGAGGATGTCGTACTCCTGTTTGCGGGGGGTTGTCTGTCCACAGATCGGATAGAACGGCAGGTGCATCAGTTCGCTCAGACGCTCTTCAAACAGTTCGTAGTTTTCTGCCCCCAATAATTCGATATAGGCGGCGCCGGTACCCACTGCGCCTTTAAAGCCTTTTCCGCGCAGTGTTTGCAGGTCGGTGCGCAAGGCTTGCCAATCTGCGAGCAAATCCTGTGCGTACAATGAAAGCCGGTAGCCAAGGGTGGAGGGTTCGGCAGGCTGCAAGTGCGTGAAGGCAATCAACGGTTGATCTGCCCACTGCTCAATTTTGTCGGCAAACGCTGCGAGCAGATCATTCAGACGGATGAGCAGCAGTTCCAGAGATTCCCGCAGACGCACCGCATCGGCGTTGTCTTCAATGTCCATGGAAGTGGCGCCCAGATGAATGATGCCGCCTCCAACCGGGCATTGACTGGCGAAAACCTTCACTTCCGCCATCAGATCGTGTTGAATTTCAATCTCGATTTCCAACGCGCGGGGAATATCGATTGCCGATTGGTGGGCTTCCAGATCTTCCACCTGTTCGGGTGTGACCAGATCAAATTCTGACTGCACGCGTGCCAGAGCAACCCAGATTTTCCGCCACAGGAGTCTTTTATGATGCTCGCTCCACACGGCGCGCATTGCCGGGCTGCCGTAACGCCATCCAAAGGGAGATTGATACGTCTCAAAGTTGATCATAGGTGGCTCACCTGAAGAGGGTATAAAAAGTAGAGAAATTTACACATCTTATATCTTAACGGCGAAAATTTGGTTTTTCCAGTGCTTTTCATCTTGGTTTCGTGGATAACCGTTCATTGTTAATGAATAATAGAAAAAGCCTTGGATGTCTACACTACCTACTGCTACAATTAGGTTCAATGGATCACATGATGTTTCCAAGGTTTTCCACCGTGGATGCCCCGCTGGCGAGCGATGCCAAGAAGCCGGGGGCGTTTCCAAACGCTGGCGCATGGAGTGCGTTTCTTGCAGAATTGTCGGAACAGACCGGCGCAGTGTATGCGCGCCTGATGATACCGCCTTCGCCTACCGGGCAGTATTACCTGCCGGTGGAGTGGGGAGACCGCAGCGGGTATATCCGGCGCACCGAAGTGTGGGATCAGGAAACGATTCCGCTGGGGGGAGATGACAGTGTTCAGGGTGCATTGATGCTTGCCGCTCCGGCAGGCAGGTTGCGCAGTTTACCCGCTGTTTGGGGAGAAATCTTGGGGAAGGCGGTCGAACGGGAATGGATTGCAGAAACCCTGCGCATTCGTGAACAATCCATCTCGATGCTGGTGGAGATGTCGCAAAACATTGTATCCACACCCGATTTGAATTCGCTGATGACGCTTACCCTTGACCAGTTGCAAACCGTATTTGGATTTAGCGCCGCATCGCTGCTGGAACTGGCGGGCAATGATCTGCGCATTCTGTCCTATCGGGGTCCCATTCAGACAAATATCGCGGAAAGGTTTCGTTTTCCGCTCGAACAGTATTCCATTTATCAGGACGTCATCCAATCGCGCCAACCGGTGATCATCAATGATGTAAGCGGGAATTCTTCGCAGGCGGTCGCTTTTCGAGAGGCGATGGATGAAGATTTTCGCAAACAGGTAGCGTACATCCGTTCGTGGATGGGGATTCCCTTGATGGTCAAGGATCGGGTGATCGGCATGATCGCGATTGATCACCGCCTGCCTGACCGCTACACCCCCCGTCATGCCGCGCTGGCAATGGTATTTGCCAACCAGGCGGCGCTGGCGATTGAAAATGCCCGATTGCACGAAGCGGCTCGCGACGCTGCCGTTGCGGCGGAACGATCCCGTCTGGCGCGCGATCTGCACGATGCCGTAACGCAAACGCTCTTCTCGGTTAGTTTAATTGCCGATGTGCTGCCGCGCATCTGGCAGCGCAATGAAGACGAAGGCAGGCGGCGCCTGGAAGAACTGCGCTCGTTGACGCGCGCAGCGCTGGCGGAGATGCGCACCCTTCTCTATGAACTGCGTCCCAACACGCTCATCCAGACCAGCCTGCCGGATTTGCTGCGCCAACTGGTGGACGCGGCAGCGGGGCGTGCCCAGATGCGGGTGACCTTCTCCAGCGAGGGGAAGTGTGTGCTGCCCCCCGATGTGCAGGTGGGTATTTACCGGATTGCGCAGGAAGCGCTCAATAATGTGGCGCGCCACGCCTGCGCAAAAACCGTTACCATTCACCTGAATGGACAGCCCGGACGGGTGGAATTATGGATCGCCGATGACGGCTGCGGTTTCGACCCGGCAACTGTCAGCGGGAATCATTTTGGGTTGGGAATCATGCGTGAAAGAGCAGAGGCGATGGGCGCAACACTCAAAGTCACCAGCCGCTGCAATGGGGGAACACAGGTGCTTCTGTTATGGCAGGCGCGCCGCCCACTCCGTCTACCGGGGCAACCGCTGCCCATCGACCGCGGTTAATCGGCAGGCGTTTCCTCGCTGGAAAGGGCGCCAAAACGGTCCCGCGTTCTTGTATTCAGCGCAAAGTAGCCCAATGACGCGATCACACCCAGAATGCCGCAGGCATACCACACCCAACGAGGGTCCAGGGTATCCATCACCCAACCAGCTGCCAGGGGTCCCACCGAAGATGGAAGCAGCCAGCTAAGCCCGTAGACCGCCATATAACGTCCGCGCTTGTCTTCCGGCGCCAACCGCGAAACCAACGCCTGCCCCACGGGGCTGACCAGCATCTCTCCGATCGTGATGATCGCCATTGCCAGCAAAAAGAACAGATACGTATGGGTGAACCCATACATGGCAAAGCCGACGGCATAGAAAATGGTTCCCACCCCCATGACAACCATGGGGGCGTATTTTTGTATCCTGCGGGAAATGCCAAACTGAAAGAGAACCACCATGGCAGCATTCAGGCTGATGAGATAACCGAACTGCTGCGTGCTGATTTGATGTGCATCGCGCAGATAAACTGACAGCGTGGTGTTCATTTGCATGTAAACCAGGACCATCAACATCGCCACCAGCAGATAAACCATGTAAAACCGGTCTCGAAATACCTCTTTGTATCCGGTAAACGTTTGCACCAGCGAGGGGTGGGGTTCACCAACTTTGACTTCGGGCTTGGTTTCGGGGATCGTGAAGTACACGATCATTGCTGTGATGGTACTGGCGCAGGCATCGATGATGAAAAGCGATAGGAAGGAATACGCCGCGAGAACGCCGCCGATGGCAGGTCCGATGGTTACGGCAAGGTTGGCAACGACGCGCAGAATGCCGAAACCCTCGGTGCGTTTTGCTTCGGGGAGTAAATCGGCGACCATGGCTTGCTGCGCAGGTCCGGCAGTGTCTGCCAGTAACCCAACAAAAGCGGCTCCAATGTAAAAAGCCTCGATATGATTGACCAATCCCATCATCAAGGTACTGCCGGCGCTGGCAACCAGTCCAAAGATGAGCATGGCGCGCCGCCCGATTTTATCCGTCAATGCGCCACCCAGTAAATTTCCGAATAGACTCCCGATGGAGAAAATGGCGAATATCGTTCCCACTTCGACCATTCCGACCTGAAACCGCTGTGTTACGTAAAGCGACAGGAAGGGAAAGATGAGAGCGCCACCCCACCGGTCAACGAATAGAGCGCCGATGAGCACGCGAAATGGACGAGGGTATTCGTGGAGGAGATGATCCCATTTTTGTTTCATTGGACCATTGTACTTCAAGCCATTGTATAGACTGGACACATGGGTAACAGTCGTTCGGGGACATAGGTAACACATTGATTCTTTAACACTTATCCTTTCGAAGATCAATTTGGGCAACCTTTTGCTTGCAGAAGTAGACATAAAAGATGCCATCGGTTTCGGTTGGGCGAAGAGCCACAGGTTGGTGACGGAAAGCTTTCCCAACCC
>JBDKTF010000357.1:0-20008 GCA_039680295.1 Anaerolineaceae bacterium | reverse complement strand
GGCTCGGCGGGTGGTTTCTGGCGCAAGGGAAGGGGGCTTTCTGCAACAGATCCCGCCGTGGGTAGTGGTGCTGCTTCCAGCGGCGCCGGTTCAGATCCAGCGCGGTCTTTGGCAGCTTCAACGGCTTCTTCGCCGGTATTTCCAATTGACCAGGCTTCGCGCAGATCATCTTCCGGGGTTTCTTCGATGAAGGGCGCAGGAGCGGTGGATGCTTCTTCGACGAAGGGTGAAACGCTTGGTGGAACCTTCGGCTCGGACGTCAATTCTCGCAAATTGGCATGTCCCGATTTCTCCACCAGTTCGAGCGCCTGACGGGCTTCGGCGTGATTGGGGTTGAGATCCAGAACGCGGTGCAAACAATCGCGCAACTGTTTCAGATCCTCAACGGATAACGCCATCTGCCACCAGGCGGCTTCACTGCGGGGATCCAGTGAAATCGCGCGGGCGGTCAACCGCCGCGCCTCCACGGAATTGCCAGCGTCCAGCGCTGTCGCAGCCTGCGCGAGCAGATCATCAACCAGGGGATTGGAAGAGGAAGATGGTTTATCGGTCATCATTTCACCTGGAATAATCGATCAAATGATATTCCTGATGGTCAGCGGCAAGACGCGCGCCGTGGATCGTTTCCATCAGGTGGTTCCATCCGCGTTTATTGTGCCCGGATGAGTATATCTATTATAGACTAAAAAATGCTACCAAAAAAGCGTTGTTGCCTCTCCTGAATATCCCCCATGCTCTGCGATGGATCATCGCCTGGTATCTTCTGGAGAATGGCTGCGGGGAATCTTCAGGCTGACGCGCGTGAAACGGTTTGCCTCGCTTTCCCATGCCAACGAACCGCCGATCACCGCCATCAATGTGGAATGCAGCGTCAGACCCTGCCCGCTGCCGCGGTTTTCTGCGGGAGCAGCATTCATTCCCACGCCGTCATCTTCCACCGTGATGATCCAATGCTCGTCGTCTCCAGACACGCACACATCTAGATGAAGGGGGCGGGCGGTGGATTCGCCGCCGCGTCCATGCCGTGCCGCGTTGCGCATGGCTTCGCGCGCCGCGTAAAACAGCACTTCGGCATTCAAATCAGGCAGGGTTTCCAGACCTCGCGCTGTTTCCGGGTCCACCTGCCAGTGGACGGCATCGAATTCATCCGCCAGTTCACTCTCCAGGGTTTGACGCAGCGCTCCCACCACGCCCAGTTTTGCCAGTTCGGGGGCTGCTGCGGGCGGCATGTCGCGCAGCAGCGCTGCGATTTCGCGGTGCGCGCCTGCCAGTAAATCCAACGATTGCTGCCCTTCAGAGGTTTGCGCGTCTGGTTGGGCGCTCCATTTCAGCAGGGCGGTGTGCAGGCGGGGCAGCACGTCATCGTGCAAAATGCGGCGGGTGCGCCGGTCGAGTACTGCGCTTTTGGTCATGCGCTCGCGTTCCAGCGTTACCAACCGGCGCGTCATTTCTGCGGTTGCGCAGGTATCCAGCAGCCGTTCGCCGCTGGCGCGGGCAACCTCGATTTCTTCCTGCGAATAAAAACCGCCGTCCACTTTTTCTGTCAGCAGCAGCGCGCCTGCCAGACCTTCTTCATTCCACAGGGGAATGAACCATTCTCCGGGCTGGGTGGTGGCGATCAGCATGGTCTGGGGGGTGGGGAAGTGCGCCTGTACTTCCTCCAGCGTGGGAATACGAAATTTTGCATCGGGCGGGACGGTCAAAGCATGGGTCAGCGCTGCCAGCGGACCCAGCGGTACGAGCGTCGCGCTGCGGGCGTTGAGTACGTCCTGAATCAGCGCGGCGAAAAGCGCCTCAGGGTCGCTCTCACCCTGTTGCGGACGGCTGTCGGATAGAAGTCTGCCGTATAAACCCTGGCTGGCGGCAAATGGGCGCAGTTGACGCATCGCGGAATCGCGGTCGACGAAGGATCGCCAGGTGATCAATGCGTAAAACGTGACCATCAATCCGGCAGCCAGCAGCAGCATGTAGATGGGGCGGATCTGGAAGGTCAGCGCACCGGCGAAGAGCAGCGAAATGCCGCTGCATAGAATGATGGCGCGCCGGTAATCCCGCAGCAGTGCCCGCCGGGGCAGCGTGCGTCCGGCGAAGATTTCGTATGCCACAATGGCGCGCCCCAACATCAACACGGCTGCGCCGATCAACGCGGCGATCAATAAGTCAAAACCTGCCAGGTAAAGGATGGTGCGGTTGTAAAGCTCGATCAGATCCGAAGAAATGCGCGTGGCGCGGATGACAAATAGAAGCACGCCCCCTACCAGCAGACTCACCAACAGCAGTACCAGCGTGGCGCCGACCAGCCACGGACGGGCGCGCTGTCGGGCGGTTTCGCCAAAAAGGCGGTGTGAAGGCGCCGGGTGCAGCAGCGCGTCCAATGCCAGAATGATGCACAGCAGAATGTACACCGGAAAGGCGATCATCAGCAGCGGTGCGCCCAGCAGGGTGGGACCCGTCGCAAAGTCGAACTGCGCCCCCAGCGCCAGTGTGGGCAGTGGATTGCCGAAGAGCAGCAGCCCTGCCAACGCCAGGGTGAAGATCACCGTAATTCCCAACCAGAAGGTATGGCGCCGGTAAAGCGCGGAGTGGGTGTCTTCCCAGTAACCGGTGTACCACAACATGAGCACATACCAGGCGTACGGTGCTAAAATCACCGGTCCCCACCCGGCATGCCACCAGAAATTCAGCCCTCTGGCTGTCGTGAGCAGTTTTTGCCCCAGAATGGCGGAATGGCTGACAAAAAAAGCGGCGCCGGTGAATAATCCTCCCGCCGCCAGCCAGACGCCCCAATTGCGCCGCTCTGCGTTGAGCAGCACCGTGAAACCCAACCAGACGAGAATGCTGGTATCGAAAAAGGATACCGCCAGCGTTGCCCAATCCAGCCAGAGAATGCCGCTCACAGCGGATCCTCCCACACCACCCATTCGCCGCGCTCATTGAGCGCCAGGGGTGTGCCGTCGGCGTCCCAACGCAGCATCCGTCCGCTGCGTAAAATGATGCCGACCCGTGTGCGGGCGACCTTTTCATCTGTGGCGGAATCCTGCAATCCCCATGCGGCATAAATCTGCCCATTGGTGCGCGAGATGGTGCGCTTGTCGCGAAACCCCAGACGTGCCGCGATTTGTTCGTTGGTCAGACCCTGAGCGATCATCTTTGCCACGATCTGTTCGTTGGGTTCCAGCATCGCCAGCGGGGATTCTTCATCTTTCCGGCGTACCTCCTGCACGCGGCTCTCGATTTCGGGATCGATGAAGCTGCGTCCGGCGACGGCATCCTGGATCAGCGGAACGATCATCTGCGGCAGCAGGTAGTTTGATTTGCGCACGTAGGCGTAATGTGAGAGAATACCCGAGCGTCGGAAATCGCGGTAATAACGATCGTCATCTTGAATGGAATAAAAAACCACCGGCATGCGCGGAAATTCGCGCCGAATGGCGACCGCCGCCTGAATGCCGTTCATTTCTCCGGAGAGCTGCACGTCCATCAACACCGCCTGAGGTGGATTTTCCAGACACAGCGTCAGCGCGTCTTCTCCGCTATCGCACGCGCCGCTGACCTGTACCGCACCGGTGGCTTCCAGCCCCACTTTCAACGCGGGACGCAAATTGGGATTGTCTTCGACCAGCAAAAGATGGATGGGCGTCATATTCATTGGGGTTTCAGGAATCGGATTCTAAAAATTGATCATAGTGTGTTTGCTGTGGTTCTGTCAAGCACCTGAGTGCATCAGATTGCGTCTCTGAAGGGTGGATGCGGCGTTTGCAGGGCGGTAAACTGATTGTGTTTTAAACATACTTTGGAGGGAGTTCATCGATATGAATCTCAAAAACAACACCCGGTTGTGGATCACGGCACTGTTGATTGTCTGGGGCTTTGACCTGCTTTTCTGGAAGCAGGAGCCGGGCATCTCGTTTGCCATTTTCGTCGGTCTCTGCCTGTTGGGCGGATTATTCCTTGCCTTCGAGGAAAAACTTCCCCCGGCTCGCGCCAGTCTGCTGCTGCTGGTTCCGATCCTATTCTTCTCTATAATGACGTTTCTGCGCGAGGAGCCGAACACCTCTGCCTTCAATGTCCTGCTGACGCTGGTTTGCATGGGCTTGTTGGCGCTCACATTCCGAGGAGGGAAATGGCTGTCGTACAGCCTGTCAGATATGGTCATGGGGGTGTTTCGACTGGCGGGCAGTGCGCTGGGTCGCCCCATCGGAACGTTTGGCAAACGCCCTGTCGCCGCGGAATCGGCTTCTCCGGATTTGCCATCAACCGCAGCGGAGACCCCTCAAGCACCGAAACGCCGGTCGGTTTTACCGCTGCTGCGTGGATTGGTGCTGGCGCTTCCGGTGGTGGCAGTGCTGGCTGCACTGTTGGCATCGGCGGACCCCATCTTCTCGAAGCAGTTGGAAGGGTTGCTCACTTGGATCCGGATCGAAAACCTGCCTGAATACATCTTCCGGTTGGCGTACATTCTGGTGGGTGGATATCTCTTGGTGGGCGTTTTCCTTCATGCGCTGACCACCAGCCGCGAGGAAAAACTGGTCGGCATGGAGAAACCCTGGCTGCCGCCTTTCCTCGGCTGGACGGAAGCGATCGTGATTCTGGCGGCGGTCGATCTGCTCTTTGCCTTCTTCGTCGGTGTGCAGTTCCGTTATTTCTTCGGCGGACAGGCGAACATTACCCTGGAAGGCTTCACGTATGCAGAATATGCCCGCCGCGGTTTCGGTGAGTTGGTGGCTGTGGCGTTTCTGTCGCTGCTGCTGTTTTTCGGTCTGGGCACCATCACCCGCCGTGAAGCAGGTGCGCAGCGCAGCACTTTTTCTGTTCTTGGGATGGGACTGGTCGCACTGGTGGCGGTCATTCTGGTTTCAGCGTTTCAGCGGCTGCTGCTCTATGAAGACGCTTACGGTTTTTCGCGCATTCGCACCCAGACGCATGTGTTCATGATCTGGTTGGGTGCGCTGCTGGTTGCCACCCTTGTGATGGAGATATTGCGCAAGCCGCGCTGGTTTGGTCTGGCGGCATTGACAGCCGCACTGGGCTTCGGTGTGACCCTCAACCTGCTGAATATGGACGCGTTCATCGTCCGGGAAAATGTGAAGCGGGCGCAGGCGGGCGCCGAACTGGACATGGCATATCTGGTTGGGCTTTCGGATGACTCCATTCCTCAGCTTGTGTCATCCTTCAACAACGCTGATTTGCCCCAATCGCTGCGTGACGATCTGGGCGGAGCACTGGCTTGCCGTACCTCGATCAATGCGTATACGGCAGAGCACCGTGCCGATTTGAACAGCCTGCCCCGGATCACCTTCCCCGGATATCACATTTCACGGGCAAGGGCGGCGAGTTTGCTCGCGTCTCAGGCGCAGGCATTGAAAGCCTACCCCACGTCGGTGGTTGACGACGGGATCTGGCAGGTGACCATCCGCGGCGAGGTGCGCGATTGTTACGCTTTCCGGTCGATTGATTAAAGATGGGGTAAACCGGCTGCGTCTTTAAAGAGTGCCGCCTTCCTTCGATCAGAAGGAAGGCGGCTGGCGAATGGAAGGAGAATGTCGAATTAAACGATGCCGGAGACCAATGCCAGCAGCAAACCACCTGCAATCACGCTGCCGAGCTGTCCGGCGGTGTTCGAGCCCATGGCGTGCATCAGGATGAAGTTATCAAAATCTTCCTCCTGCGCCATTTTGGCGGAAAGACGGGCTGCCATGGGGAAGGCGCTGATGCCGCAGGCGCCGATCAGCGGGTTGATCTTGTGACCCGAAATGACGCACATCAATTTGCCGAACCCAAGACCGGCGACCGTATCGAGCACGAATGCCAGCAGACCCAATCCCAGGATCATCAGTGTGTCCAATCGGATAAAGCTGGCGCCGGTCATGGTTGAGCCGATTGCCAGTCCCAGGAAGAGGGTGGAAACATTGATGATTTCATTCTGCGCGGATTTGCTCAGGCGGTCGACCACGCCCGATTCACGCAGCAGGTTGCCCAGCATCAGGGTGGCGATCAATGGGGCGGCATCCGGCGCCAACAGGGAAATGATCGCGGTCACGATGATGGGGAATGACACCAGCACCTTTTTGGAGACCTGACGCGGCGCGTAATCCATGCGGATTTTCCGCTCTGCTTTGGTTGTCATCACGCGCATGATGGGCGGCTGGATGATGGGGATCAGGCTCATATAAGAATAAGCCGCCACCGCGATCGGACCCAACAGCTCTGGCGCCAGTTTGCTCGAGACAAAAATGGCGGTTGGTCCATCGATGGCGCCGATCACACCGATGGAGGCAGCCTGGTTGATCGGGAAACCCAGCAAAACCGCCAGAATCAGTGTGCCGTAGATACCAAATTGCCCGGCGGCGCCCAGCAGCACCATCTTGGGCTGCGCCAGCAGTGGGCTGAAATCGATCATGGCGCCCACACCGATGAAGATGAGCAGCGGGAAGAGTTCGGTCTTGATGCCGGCGTCGTAGATCACTTTCATCATCCCGACCTCGTTGGACATGCCCAGGTTGGCGAGAATGCAGCCGAATCCGATGGGCAGCAGCAGGACCGGTTCATATTCCTTGATCACCGCCAGCGCGATCAAAATGCAGCCTACCACGATCATGACCGCATTCTGCCAGCCGAACGATCGAAAACCTTCTGTAATGCTTTGTATGAGCAGGGTGAAGTCCATAATGAACTCCGCTATTCTGCGAATTCCACCAGAATTTGACCGTGTTTGACATGATCGCCAACGTTCACACGGAGTTTGGAAATGCGTCCGTCTCGGGTGGCGCGGATGGCATTCTTCATTTTCATCGCTTCCAGTGTCAGAAGTTCCTGACCGTACTTTACCTGATCACCCTCACCCACGGCAATGGAAATGATGACCCCCGGAATGGGGGCGTTCACTGCCAGCGCGCTGCTGGTGGCGGGTGCGTTGGCAGCGGCGCGCGCAGTCACCGGGGTGGGGGTTACCGGCGCCGTCGGAGTGGTGTTGGCAACGGGTGCGGTGGAAACTGCGGGCGCAGTGGTGATCTCTTCCGGATAAATCTCATAGCTGTCGCAGCCGATCGTTGCCAGAATGGGGCGGGCATCCAGATCGCCAATTTCCACTTCGTAAACCTGATTGTTAATTTTGACGTTTACTTTCATAACGCACGACCTCGGGTTTGTTTCGTTTTGATCTGGTTGGCGCGACCGGCAGCCTGCCAGGCGCTGACCGTGGTTGTGGAGGGGTGGTCAAAGGGGTTGACGAGCGATTTTTGCTTCTTTGACAGTGCCAGGGCGATTGCCACGGCAGCCGCGGCTGCCTGAGGCTTGCCGGCATCGTATGTGGAGACGGTTTCGGCCGGCTCCGCAAGCGTATCGTCGTTTTCCGCTTCTTCTTCTGCCTCGCCGTGATCTTCTTTCTCGCTGCCAAGGCGTACGAGCAGCGACATCAGTCCCCACAGCATGATGATGACGACAAACACCAATCCCATGCCGATGAGGGTGATCAGAAGCGCGTTCTGAAGGGTTTCAGCCATGCTTGCGCTCCTTATACCGGAATATTACCGTGGCGGCGGGTTGGCGCAGCGACTGATTTATCCTGTAATGCGGCGAGCGCTGCGATCACTTTGACGCGTGTTTCAGCGGGTTCGATCACATCGTCCACGTACCCGGCGCCCGCAGCAACGTAGGGGTTGAGATAATGCTGGCGGTATTCTTCCGCAAGACGGGCGCGTTCAGCGGCGGGATCTTCGGCGGCGTCAATTTGCTTTCGATACAGAATATTGGCTGCACCGTCCGGTCCCATCACCGCGATCTCAGCCGAAGGCCAGGCATAGGTAATATCGGTGCCCAGGTACTTGCTGCTCATCACCACGTACGCGCCGCCGTAGGCTTTGCGGGTGATGATGCTGATTTTGGGCACACCGGCTTCAGAGTAGGCGTACAGCACCTTGGCGCCGTGACGGATGATGCCGCGGTGTTCCTGATCCACTCCCGGCAAGAAGCCGGGTGAATCCACAAAGGTGACCAGCGGAATGTTGAAGCAGTCGCAGAAGCGCACAAACCGGCAGATTTTGTCGGCGGCGTCGATGTCGATCACGCCTGCCATCATGGCGGGTTCCTGTGAGATGATGCCCACGCTGTGCCCGCCCATGCGCGCCAGACCCACAATGGCGTTGCGCGCGAATGGCGCCTGGAGTTCAAGGAAGGAACCCTGATCCACCACGTGCTGGATGACCTCATGCATGCTGTACGGCGCCGAGGGATCGATCGGCACCAACGGATTGAGTTCCGGCGACAGACGGTCAGAGGGATCGGTTGTGGACACAACCGGCGGATTTTCGACATTGTTGGAAGGCAGGTAGCCCAGAATCGTTCGGCACAGCGCGATGGCGTCTTTTTCAGTGGGGGTGGTGAAGTGCGTGGTGCCGCTGATGGCGTGATGCACGGCTGCGCCGCCCAGTGATTCAGAATCGATGATCTCGCCGGTGACGGTTTTGATCACTTCGGGTCCGGTGAGGAACATGTAAGACTGCTTCTCGACCATGATGATCACATCGGTCAGGGCGGGGGAGTAAGCCGCCCCACCGGCGCACGGACCCAGCATCAGGCTGATCTGAGGGACGATGCCCGAATACCGGGCGTTGCGTTTGAAGATTTCAGCATAACCACCCAGGCTTTTCACGCCTTCCTGAATGCGCGCGCCGCCCGAGTCGATGATCCCGATGATGGGAGCGCCGCTTTCGACTGCCAGGTCCATGGCGCGGCAAATTTTATGGCTTTGCATCTCACCGAGGGCGCCGCCGAACACCGTGAAATCTTGCGCGTACACATAAACGGTTCGTCCGTCCACTTTGCCGTAGCCGGTGACGACGCCGTCGCCCATGAATTTTTCTTTGGGTTCGTTCCCCTGATGGGTGATGAAGGGTTCCAGCTCCTGGAAAGTGCCGGGGTCCAGCAGCAAATTGAGGCGTTCGCGCGCGGTCAATTTGCCTTTCGCGTGCTGTTTGGCGATACGGTCTTCACCGCCCGCCTGGCGAACTTTCTCGCGCATGGCGCGCAATTCAAGTACACGTGGATCTTCTTGGGGCATAAGTTTTCCTCGATGATTAAGTTGGAAAAACATGCAGATGATGTAGAATCCCATTAAATAAGCGCATTAGGGCACTTATCATGCTCAATTGTAACGTTAATCAGATTAATTCGATCAGCGTGAAATACATATTTTTCGACTGATATTCATCCTGACTTAAATTGGGCGGAATCGGGGATCGGGTTGTCTTTTTTATGCTTTTTGGGTTGAACGCATCCTGACATTCACGGCTTATAATAGGTGGAAAATATATGAAACGCGTGTCCTATCCGGGCGTGTCAACTTCGCCATGATACGGGCACTTCCTACGGGAATGGAACCCCGGATAAATTCGCATGGTTGAGGTCACATGATGAAGTTGCAAAGCACTCGTGAACAGGTTTATGAAACAGCACTGCGCATGGTGGCGGATGGAATCGCCCACGGCGCGCAGGGAAATATCAGCGCGCTGGATGCGGAAACCGGGCTGATTGCCATCACACCCAGCGCCATTCCGTATTTAAAGATGAAGGTGGAAGATATCGTTCTGGTGGACCGGCAGGGGAATGTGGTGGATGGAAAGTGGCGTCCAACCAGCGAAATCGCCTGTCATCTGGTCTTTTACCAGCGGCGCGCGGATGTGGGCGCGGTCGTCCATTCGCACGCTCCCTATTCCACCCTGTTTGGTCTGAAGGATACCCCCCTGCCCATGATTCTGACCGAAGCAGCCACCTGCCTGGGCGGGTCGGTGCCGGTGGCGCCTTATCGCCGTCCGGGTACACCGGAACTCGCTCAAGTGGTCTATGAGAGCACCGGCAGCGGCGTGAGCGTGATCATGGCGCGGCATGGTCTGTTAACCGTTGGCGCGAATCTGGCAGAAGCCTACGATTCAACCATGGCGGTGGAAACCACCGCGCGGCTGGTATGGATGGCGAAAGCCATGGGGATGTACCCCCAGCCAATGGAGGAGGATGAAGTCGCGGATGTGCGGCGCATTTATCTGGAGAAGTATCACCCCACCCGAAATCAATAAACGGTGGCTCAAAACAGACTTCGATGGATGTCCTTTAATCTCAAATGTTTCGGGTGATTCGCATCTGCGTATCATCTCCCGTCGGTGGTGAACCAGGCGGACTTTGACGAAGCCGTGTCGGCATTCCAGGAAGCCGTTCGCGCATGGAAATTTGGAGAAAAAAAAGCGGAGAGCCAGATTTTTCTGGCTCTCCGCTCTGTCATATCTGGGATGAGCGACTATGCTTCTTCCTCGTCGTCTTCTTCGTCGAAGTCGATTTCTTCGTATTCATCCTCGAATTCTTCTTCGTCCTCGTCGTCACCGTGCACATGCCCGTGTTCGAGTTCTTCTTCAGTCGCCGCGCGGAGACCTGCCACGGTGACATCGAAGCGCAGGGTTTTGCCTGCCAGCGGGTGATAGAAGTCGAGGGTCACAATGTCACCTTCAATTTTGTTGATGGCGGCGGTCATCACGCTGCCGTCATCGTTTTGCACCTGCAGGCGCACGCCAACTTCCAGGGGAATTTCGGGCGGGAACTCATCCCGTGGAACCGCGATCACTGCTTCAGGATCGCTGACGCCGTAACCATCTTCTGGCGCGACCACCACGTTTTTGCTCTCATTGATCGCCATGCCGTAGATGGCTTGCTCCAATCCAGCGATGATGTGCCGCCGACCCTGGATGAATTCGATCGGATCACCTTCAGAGGCATCCACGATGGCGCCATCAACGGTGAGAGTGTAATCCAGGCTGACGACAACATCGTCAGCAATGGTTTGAGGATTTTCAAAAGAAGTCACAGCTTGCTCCATTAGTTTTGTTTATGGAATCCCACCGGGATTCCGGAGGTGAATAAAGAGTTGGGATTATATCACAGGCGCCGCCAGAATGTTAAAACAAATGCGCCCTGTATGAACAGGGCGCATTTGTTTGGAAAAATGATGATGGATTAGATATTCTTAACGATATTGGAGAAGATATTGCCGATAGCGGGTCCGAGGAGGGCGAGGATGACGATAACGACAACCGCGACCAGAACCAGAATCAACGCATATTCGACCAAACCTTGTCCTTTTTCCTTGGGTGCAAACAACATAATTTCCTCCTTTGAATTTCGGTGGCGGAATTGCCACGCGTTTATATTATACATTAAGTGCAAGTTGTATACCATCAGGACCAGTTTACAAAATACTTACAAAAAGCAATCATAATTGATTCCCATCCACGGGTCTGAATCGGGTAAAATGTTAACAATGAATACAATTTTGTGCCGATGGTCAACTTACACCGGGTGGAGAGGCATATGCATGTCTTGCTGATCCACCAGGCATTTGCTTCATTGGATGAAGCCGGAGGGACACGCCATCATGAGCTGGCTCGCTATCTGGCGGGTCAGGGTCATCGGGTGACGGTGATTGCCAGTCCGGTCAGTTATCTCAGCGGCGCCACGCGCTCGGGGCATCGCCCGCGCTGGGTGGAACGCCAGCAGGACGGTGAGAACATTACCATTCTGCGTACCTATACGTATTCCGCGCTGCACCGCAGCTTTTTCCACCGCCTGCTCAGTTTTTTTAGCTTCATGTTTTCATCGTTCTGGGTGGGTGTGAACGTGCCCAAAGTGGATCTGGTCTGGGGAACATCGCCGCCCATTTTTCAGGGGGTGACTGCCTGGGCAGTGGCGCGTCTGAAGCGCGTACCTTTTCTGTTTGAGGTGCGCGACCTGTGGCCTGCGTTTGCGGTCGCGGTGGGTGTGCTGCGCCAACCGCTGCTCATTCGGGCTTCAGAATGGTTGGAACGCTTTCTTTATCGTCATGCCGATCGGGTGATGGTCAATTCTCCAGGATACGTGGAACATGTCCGTGCCCGTGGGGCGCGCCGGGTGGAATTGATTCCCAACGGCGCGGATCCGGCGATGTTCGATCCCCAGGCAGATGGCGCAGACTTTCGCCGCAAAAACGGATTGGATGGAAAGATTGTGGCGATGTACGCCGGCGCCCATGGGATGTCCAATGATCTGGGGGTGGTCCTTGCGGCTGCCCGTGAATTGACAGACTGCCCCGATCTGGCGGTGGTGATGCTTGGCGACGGCAAGGATAAACCGGCGCTGATGGCGCAGGCGCAGTCTGAAAACCTGCAAAATGTGGTCTTTTTGCCGCCCGCTCCCAAGACAGAGATGGGTGAGGCGCTGGCTGCCGCTGATCTGTGCATTGCCATCCTCAAACCGCTCGCCATGTATGCCACCACTTATCCCAACAAGGTGTTCGATTATATGGCGGCGGGCAGACCGGTGGTGCTGGCGATTGACGGCGTGATTCGCAAAGTTGTGGAAGAGGCGGGCGCGGGTATTTTTGTTCCTCCGGGGAATGCCCATGCGCTGGCACAGGCTTTACGCCAGCTTGCGAATGACCCGCAGACCCGGCGTCGGATGGGCGCCAATGGACGATCTGCCATCGAGACACATTTTTCACGGGTCGATCTGGCGCAGCGCCTGACGGAATTGCTGGAAGAAATGGAGCGTAACCGTGGCTGAAACCATTCTGGTGGTGGATGACGAAATCAGTTTGCAGGAAACCGTGGCGTATAACCTGCGCAAGCAGGGCTATGAGGTTGTAACGGTTGGAGATGGACTGATGGCACTGGAAACTGCCCGGTCGTTAAAGCCGGATCTGATCATATTGGATTTGATGCTGCCCGGCATGGACGGTTTCGAGGTTTGCCGTCAACTGCGTCGGGAGAGCACCATCCCCGTGCTGATGCTCACCGCGCGCGACGACGAAATTGATCGTGTGGTGGGGTTGGAGGTTGGCGCGGATGATTATCTGACCAAACCCTTCAGTATGCGTGAATTGATGGCGCGGGTCAAAGCCATGCTGCGCCGGGTGAAAATGATCCGCGAAGAAGCCGAGCCTCAGACGCAGGCGTCTCCATCGTCGGTGCTGCGTTTCGATGCGCTGGAAATCGACCCGGTGCGTCGTGAAGTGCGCTCGAACGGCGATCTGCTCTCCTTGAAACCGCGCGAATTCGATTTGCTGCTCTATCTGGCGCAGCATCCGGGGCAGGTGCTCTCGCGGGATACTTTGCTGGATCAAATCTGGGGTTGGCAGTTTACCGGCGCCAGCCGTACGGTGGATGTGCATGTGCGTTGGTTGCGCGAGAAAATCGAGGAAGACCCCGCCAACCCCAGACGCATCCTGACCATTCGGGGAGCCGGTTACCGGTTCGAAAGGTAGGCAGCGATGCGGCACACCATTCGTTGGCGAATAGCTCTTCCTTATATGATTCTGATGATGGTCCTCCTGGGTGGATTGAGCATCTATCTTTCCGGTCAAATCAGAGTAGGCGTGATGAACGCAATGGAAAAAACGTTGAGCCAGCACGCCCGGGTGACTGCCAGTGAAGCGGCGAATTTATTCGCCGGGGGCGCCAGTTCACAGGCGGTGGATGATCTGGCGCATCGATACGCCGCCCTGCTGGAAGCGCGTGTGACCATCATTGATAAAAATGGCGTTGTGCTGGGCGATTCGGAAGCCACGGCGGGGACGATGCAAAACCATCTTTCCCGTCCCGAGGTCCAGCAGGCACTCCAGGGGCAGGTGGCTACCCAGGTGCGTTTCAGTGATACGCTGAAACAATCCATGATGTATGTTGCAGCGCCGGTGATGGTGGGAGACAGCGTGGTGGGTGTGGCGCGGGTCGCTCTTCCAACAACCGCCGTGGAAGCCAATCAGCGCGGCTTGAATCGGGTGCTCCTGTTGGCGACCGTCGTCGCCATTTTATTGGCGGTTGTTCTGGCAGGTGTGGTGAGCAATATGACCGTGCGCCCGTTGAAGCATCTGACCACTCTGGCTGAGCAAATTTCGCGGGGTGACTTTCATCTTCCGCCCATTTCCAGGCATAAGAATGAAATTGGGCAGTTGGAAGAGGCGTTTGCGCAAATGGGTAAGCAGCTTTCCAGCCAGTTCGGCGCGGTGCAAAGCGAGCGCGCCAAACTGAATGCGGTGTTGATGTACATGAATGATGGCGTTGTGATTGCCGATGCAGATGGCAAGGTGCAGTTGATCAACCCTGCCGCGGAACGCCTGTTCAATGTACAGGAATCGCGCGCATTGAAATACGACGTGGTCGAGGCACTGCGCCATTATCAGATCGTGGAATTATGGCAGAAGTGCCAGGAAACCGGTGAAATGCAGAGCATTACCTTTGAGGTGGGACCGGAGCACACCTTCTTGCAGGCGATTGCGTCCTCGCTGGGGGATGCGCTGCCCGGCAGCACGCTGCTGCTCTTCCAGGACCTGACCCGTATGCGTCGGTTGGAGATTGTCCGCCGCGATTTTGTCTCCAACGTATCGCATGAACTGCGCACCCCCCTGGCATCGCTGCGTGCATTGAATGAAACCCTGCAGGAAGGCGCGCTGGAAGACCCGCCCGCCGCGCGGCAATTCCTCAACCGGATGGAAACGGAAATCGACACCATGACGCAAATGGTTCAGGAATTGCTCGAGCTCTCACGCATCGAATCAGGGAGAGCGCCGCTTCAGGTTCAGCCCGTCAAGCCCTGCGAATTGGTGGGTAAAGTGTTGGAGCGGATTTCACCCCAGGCTGAACGCGCCAATCTGGCGTTACGCATGGATTGCCCGGAGGATTTGCCGGAAGTGTTGGGTGATACCGAGCGGTTGGGACAGGTGCTGATGAATCTGCTGCACAATGCCGTTAAATTTACCCCTCCGGGCGGGGAAGTGTCGGTATCTGCCCATGTGGAAGGTGATCAGGTGGTATTCAATGTGCATGATACCGGTGTAGGAATCTCTGAAGAAGATTTGGACCGGATTTTCGAACGTTTCTATAAGGCAGACCGCGCACGCGCAGGCGGCGGAACCGGATTGGGATTGTCGATTGCCAAGCACATTGTCGAATCCCTTCACGGGCGCATCTGGGCAGACAGCGAAGTGGGCGCTGGCAGCACCTTTACCTTCACCCTGCCGATTGCCCGCTAGATCGGGATCGAATAATAATAACGCCCCTCCCGCATCAATAAGGAGGGGCGTAACGCTTTCGTGTTGGGGCTTACTTCTTTGCCTTTACCTTGGGTCCCTGCGGGGTATCCAAAATTTCATAACCTGCCGCAGTGATCTGGTCGCGCAGCGCATCGGCGTCCTTCCAACGTTTTTCGGCGCGTGCCTGCTGACGCTGTGCCAGCAGCGTCTCGATTTCTGCCGGTACGCTCTCTTCCCTGGGCAGCCATTCCGCCAGACCCAATCCCAATACGCGGTCGAATTGTAACAGGGTGGCTTTCTTGACCGCTGCGGGCAGGTCGCTCTTCAGCACTTCCCAGGTGATCGCCATGGCGCGCGGCATGTTCAGGTCGTCGTTCACCTGCTCGGTAAACTTCTCCATGGATTCTTCATCGATGCTGCCCGGCTCTCCCAGTTCGTAGAACGCCGTGCGCAGCCGATCCAGAGATTTGGCGGCACCGTCCAGCCCGTCCCAGGTGAAATTGAGTTTTGCGCGGTACAGCGCATTCAGGCAGAACAAACGGTAGGCGAGGGGATCGTAGCCCTGGTCGATCAGCGTCTGCACCCGCAGGAATCCACCCGTGGATTTGGACATTTTCGCGCCTTCATCCAGTTGCAGGAAGTACCCGTGCATCCAGAAGTTCGCCAGCCGTGTTCCGTAGCAGGCTTCGGTCTGCGCGATTTCATTGGTGTGGTGCACATTGATGTGGTCTTCGCCGCCGCAGTGGATATCGAAGAACGGACCCAGATATTTGGCGGACATGGCTGAGCATTCAAGATGCCAGCCGGGGAAACCCACCCCCCACGGCGAATCCCATTCCATCTGGCGCTTCTGGTCGGTGGGAGAGAATTTCCACACCGCGAAATCGGTTGGATTGCGCTTTTCGCCCATATCCACGCGCACGCCTGCCTGCAAGCCTTCCACATCCAGGCGACCCATGTAACCGTAATCTTTCAGACGCGAGGTGTCGAAATAAATCCCATCCGAGGTGCGGTAGGTGAATCCCTTGGCTTCAATGCATTTGACCAGGTCAATTTGCTCTTTGATGTGGTCGGTGGCTTTGCACCATATTGTCGGCTCCTGGATGTTCAACCGCTTCATGTCGAGGCGAAATTCTTCAGTGTAAAATGCGGCGATCTCCCACGCGGTTTTTCCGGTGCGTTTGGATCCTTTTTCCATCTTGTCTTCGCCGGTGTCTGAATCGGAGGTGAGGTGACCCACATCGGTGATGTTCATCACGTGCTTGACCGGGTAGCCGTTAAACTCCAGCACACGGCGCAGGATATCTTCAAAGATGTAGGTGCGCAGATTGCCGATATGCGCGTAGTCGTATACAGTCGGTCCGCAGGTATACATACCAACCTGCGGCGGGTTCAGGGGGGCAAATTCGCGCAGTGAGCGCGTATAGGTATCGTATAGTTTTATGGTGGGCATTGAATTTCCCTTCTCCAATGATAAACACAGCGCGGATCCAGTTGCTGCCGCTATTTACTTATGATTATACCCGAAGACATGCGCTTCGATTCCAGGCAGTACGGAATAGATGGAACAGCCAATGCTGGTCTCAAACCCTTCCTTCAGGTCGAAGATTGCTTTCCATTTATCCATCATAAACGCATTTGTGCCGTAACGCAGCGCCACGTCCACCATGCGCTGCTCCACCAGACAGAATCCGGTGGGCGCTGCCAGCGCATCGCAAAGCTGGATCAGCCGGTCGTAACGCGTGTATTCCACCGTCTTTAGAAAATGACGCAAAAAGGCGATATCCTCGGCTGAACAATCGAAATCCCCAATATAGGCGTCCAGGTTGGGGAGGGGAAAGGAATGGGTGATTGCAATGCGGGCGGCTTCGGGGTATCCCAGTTCCAGCAGGTAGCGATACCCATCCATCACATGCCGCAGGTGATACACCCCGCTGCGCCGTCCGATATCGTGCAGCGTTCCGAAAGCATACGCGGCATCGGGATCCAGATCACCCGTGTGGGCGGCGATGGCGCGCGCCGCCTGACCGGCAAAACGCGAATGCTCCACCCATGCCCCCGGATTATGTGCGGTGGCTTCATCCAGCAGGGCTTCCGCTTCCAAGGGAGCCGGAAAATGCATGATCTCTACTCCTGTCTACACGCGCGGGCGACCGGCGGGTTCATTTATCCCGCTTCCGGGCAATGATTACATCCGCATACGGAGATCGCTGAACCGGGAAGTTGGGGTACGGCAGTTCGACAGGCAGTGGATGGTTTTTCTCCATCTGGAGATTGTTTTCCCTTTCCTTTTCCTGCTTTTCAAGCTCCCGGGCGATCCGCTCTGCTTCTCCTTCATCGACCATGACTTTCCGGGCATCCAGCACGTTGAAATAACCGTGTTCTTCCAGAATGTTTGCGGCTTCTTCCATGCCGTAATGCCACGACCACATCCATTCGCCGACGGTGTGGCTGAAGGGCTCCCCCCGCCTCTCTGGACCGTTGTCGAAGCCGTAAAGGAATAAAAGCCCGTTTGGTTTCAACGCGGTGTGCAACCGGTAGATGCTGTTGGAGAGGTCGATCAAATCCAGATAGAGCACAGAGTTGAACGAACAGATCCCATCAAATGCCGCCTGCTGATCGATCTGGGTGGTGGCTCGCGGGAGGAATTCCACCTGCGGAAACCTCTGGCTGGCGTGCTTCAGCATGTTCGGCGAGAAATCGCTTCCGGTGACGTGAAAACCTTTTTCCAACAGTCGGGTGATGACCGGATCGCCGTGTCCGCAGCCGGCGTCCAGTACGCTGCCGCCCGCCGGGAGCTGCGTCAGCCAGCTGTCAAAGGCTTCGACCAGTGGGGGGTACTTAAAATAATCTTCCTGATAATGCTCGGAGATTCGATTATATGCCTCGCGGTTGAGCTGCCATAAAAACGCCCATTCGCTTGAATCCGCCGGGTAGCTGGCTGGGTCGGGATGTTTTCCCTGCTGCGCCGCAGTGATTTCGTGAATCAATTCGCGCATGAAACGCACGCCGTCCGCTGCGCTGATGTATTTCAGTTCGCTGTTCATAAAACGAACGCCGGGTTCAGCGCGTCCAAAAACGGCGCCGGTATCGGCGGAGATTTTGAGTGTGCAATCGACGACTCGCTTCTTTTCATGATTTTCATCATCAAATGTGAATGGCTCAAAAGTAAGCAGGATGCTGGTTTCGGGCATCATATCGCCAAAGCCAAACACCCCCTCCCCTTTTTCCGCCTGTTCATCCAGTCGTTTTTCCAGCGCTTCGGCGGATTCGTCATCAATATCTTGCAGGAAATTGCGGGTATAAAAGAGCTGGGCGCCCTCCACGCGGTAGGAAATTTCCAGCCACAGGTTGCCGCTCGCCTGAAAGTTGAACCCGCTCCCGATGTAAAAAAGCTGCTGATCGCTTCCGCAGATCCCCCAACCGCGAACCTCGATGGTTTCGGTAAATCCTGGTTTCTTTTCGTCTTCCGGATGGATGATTTCCAGTTTTGCCATGATTTTCCCCTGCTTTTCCAATCATTTTGATGACCTTGAATATCGTATACATTATATATCGCTTCCTGTATAGCTTATTATCGCTTGATCGGTTCTTGCATTGGCGTTGGATTTATGTTATCATAGGTCAACGCAGCGTCAGGAGTGTGCAATCTCAAACGCTGTTTATTTTCTATGAGAATCGCTCCACGGAGTGGTTTTTTTCAATTTAACCTCAGAAAATGATTCAAAGGACCGAACATGTCAACCTCATTTTTGACTCGTGAAGGCTATAACAAACTGCAAGAAGAACTGGATTACCTGCGTTCCACCAAACGACAGGAAATCGCCGACCGCCTCCACGAAGCCATGGAGGGCGGTGAACTCATTGAAAACGCTGAGTACGAAGCCGCGAAAAACGAACAGGCGTTTGTGGAAGGGCGTATCAAAGAACTTGAAATGTTGCTGGCGACCGCTCACGTCATTGACGAAAGCGAGTCGGTGGGTGTGATTCAGGTGGGCGCCACTGTGACTGTTCAGGAAGAGGGGGGCGATCCCGAAGTGTATACCATCGTCGGCGCCGCCGAAGCCAATCCGCGCGCTGGCAAAATTTCGAACGAATCTCCGCTGGGACGTGCATTGATCAACCGGCACGTTGGCGAGCTGGTTCAGGTGGATGCTCCTGCTGGATCGTTTACGGTTCAGGTCACTAAGGTGGAGTAGACCCGGGGCAAATAATCAACGCCCTGCGCTTAGGTTATGGGCGCGGGGCTTTTTTTCTTAATAAAGGATAGGTACTGAAAGATGCAATATTCGTCTCTTGAACAGGCTCGTTTGGATAAAATTCATCGGCTGCGGGCGCAGGGCATTGAACCCTATCCCATCCGCACCGAAGTGACCGACACGATTGCCCAGGCGGTGGAGAAGTTTACGGCTGCTGAAAGCGCTGGCAGCACGGATCCCATCACCGTGACGCTGGCAGGGCGTTTGCGCGCCATGCGCCCCATGGGGAAGATCACCTTCGCCCACATTGAAGACCGCAGCGGAAAGATTCAGCTCTTTTTCCGCATCAATGATCTGGGAGAAGATCAGATGGGCTTTTTCGCCCGCGAATTTGATCTGGGCGATTTTCTGCAAGCCAGCGGTTATCTTTTCCGCACCCGCACCGGCGAAGTGACCCTGCATGTGGAATCCTTCCGCATGTTGGCGAAAGCCATCACGCCCCTGCCTGCCGCCAAGGATGAGGTGGTGGATGGTGAAGTCGTGCGTCATGCCACCCTCTCCGACCCTGAAACCCGTTTCCGCCAGCGCTATGCCGATCTGGCTGTGAACCCCGAAGTGCGGGAAATCTTCCGCAAACGCGCGGCGGTGGTCAAAGCCTTGCGTGAATTTTTGGACGAGCGTGATTTTCTTGAGGTGGAAACACCCATCTTGCAGCCCATTTACGGCGGCGCAGCGGCGCGTCCTTTCACCACTCACCACAATCAAT
>JBDKTF010000613.1:0-1798 GCA_039680295.1 Anaerolineaceae bacterium | reverse complement strand
ACATCCTGTGCGCCTTCCGGCGTCAGTGCCACCAGGCTGATGATATGCATAAAATCCCAGACGTTCAACGGCGAAGCAAAACGAGCCGAGCCACCCGTGGGCATCACATGACTTGGACCCGCCGCATAATCGCCAAGCACTTCAAAGGACTGCTCCCCAACGAAAATTCCACCGGCTGAAGTAATTTCTGGAATGCAGGTCCACGGATCTTCCACCACCAGATTAAGATGCTCTGGACCATAAAGATTGGAAAGCGCAACGGCTTCCGCGAGATCCTGGGTAACCACAATACCGCTGCGGTCTTCCAACGAGCGGTCGAGGATCGACTGTCGGGAAAAAGCCGGTTCACCTTTCATCAGCCGATCCAGTTCCGCATTGACTGCGTCTGCCATCGCACGGGATGGGGTGAGTAAAATCGCGGAAGCCAGCGGATCGTGTTCTGCTTGTGCCAGCAGATCCAGAGCCACCCAGGTGGGGTTTGCCGTATCATCTGCAATGATCACGGTCTCTGTCGGACCCGCCAACGTATCGATGCCGACCGTTCCAAATACCTGTTGTTTGGCGAGGGTAACAAACAAATTTCCAGGACCAAAAATCTTATCCACAGCCGGGATCGAAGAGGTTCCAAATGCCATCGCCGCAATCGCCTGCGCTCCGCCAACAGCATACACCTCGTCGACGCCCACAACAGCCGCGGCAGCCAGAGTCACCGGAGAAATCTTTCCCGTGTTTCGGTCTGCGGGTGAGCAGATGACAATTTCTTTCACTCCCGCCACTTTCGCTGGAATCGCAGACATGAGAATGGAGGAAGGCAATGGCGCAGAGCCACCCGGAACATACAAACCCACCCGGCGAATTGGACGCAGCAACTGTCCAACCGTCCCACCCATGGATTGATCCAGCCAGGAACCAGACGGCTGCTTGCGGTGAAACACCTCCACGCGTTCTGCAGACGCTTTCAGCGCATTAACCTGATTCACTGGTAAAGATTCCAGAGCAGCCCGAATCTCTTCTGCAGAAACGCGGAACACCGTGTTGGTATTATTATCCAGACGGCTGTTCCATTCCACCAGCGCATCATCGCCTCGTGTACGAACATCCGAAATAATGCGGCGTACCACCTCAGTCGGAGATAGAGGTTCGCCAAAGAGTTGCTGACTGCTTGCCAACATGCGAGGAGAAGTCTGCTGCAGATCCATTGGCAGCCGTTTCAAGAGGGCATTTCTTGCCTGATCAGGGGTATAAATTTTCATTTCGAAAGGTCCTTTATATTTTTATAAAACAACAAACCCCCGATGACCGGGGGTTTGTGATGATCTAGTCTTGCCTGTGAATTTCAGGTGCGCCTAATCAACCTCCAAGTCATCGCCGGGGAGGATATCATGATGATGATGGTGCAGGCACAGGTTTGTATTCATTCATAAACGATAATAACTGATCTGAAATCATCTGTCAAGACACTTGTATCGTCCGAAAATCGATCAGGGTAATCAATGATCCGATTTGACTGGCATCTGTATAATACAATCATCGAACATGTGGATGGAAAAATTACCAGACTGCTCAAAGACCATGCTTAAAAGAGATCGCGTCATCCCATCCGCTTCTTCAGAAAGGCTGGCTTCATGCACTCAAAAATAATTGCCCCTGATCTATTAAATGGACGGACAATTTTAATCACTGGCGCTGCTCGCCGTATCGGTGCAATGATCGCCCGCGCCGCCGCAGAACACGGCGCCCGTGTCCTTCTTCATTACGGACATTCGGCGGCAGAAGCAAATAAGCTCGTCTCGGAAAT
>JBDKTF010000149.1:0-8725 GCA_039680295.1 Anaerolineaceae bacterium | reverse complement strand
TTGCCGTCCCGACCTATTACTTCATCGTAATGATGATCATTTGCCTGGGAGTTGGTTTTGCCCGTTACCTGACCGGTGATTTGGGCACGGTCGTAGATCCGCCAGCCATGGAAGTACTGCAACAGACACAAGCCGTGACGGTCTTCCTGATCTTAAAAGCGTTGGCCAACGGCACCACCTCTCTGACCGGTGTGGAAGCAATTTCAAACGGCATTACAGCGTTCAAAGAACCACGTACCGCTACTGCAGGAAAAACGTTGATCTTAATGTCCTGCATCATGGGAACGCTGCTGCTCGGCTTTACCTTCCTGTCGCATCAGGTGATGGCTGTTCCTTCGGAAGCGGAGACCGTGATTTCACAACTGGGTCGCACCGTCTTTGCGGGACGCGGCTTCATGTACATTGCCTTGATTACATCGACCACGGTCATCCTGATGATGGCAGCCAATACGGCATTTGCGGATTTCCCCCGTTTGAGCGCGATCCAGGCGAGAGATGGATATCTGCCCCGGCAGTTGACCTACCGCGGCAGCCGTCTGGTGTATTCGCGGGGGATTGCGTCACTGGCTCTGGCGGCATCCCTGCTGATCGTTATTTTCCACGCCAGCGTCACCCGCCTGATTCCGCTGTATGCGATTGGCGTCTTCCTTTCCTTCACCCTTTCCCAGGCGGGCATGGCGCACCGTTGGTGGAAGAGCGGACATCTGAAGCCGGATGAAGAATTAAAGGAAGCCGGTTCCACCGTGCGGCATGATAAAAACTGGATTTTCAAGATGGTTGTCAACGGTTTTGGCGCTTTCTGCACCGCCGTGGTAACCGTCATTTTTGCGGTGACCAAGTTCAAAGACGGCGCCTGGGTGATGGTAATTGTGACACCCACGCTGGTGGCGTTTTTCTTTACCATTCACCGGCATTACAAGAGTCTGGCGAAGGAACTCTCCCTCTTGAATTACGTGGCTCCGCCCCGCATTGCCCGCCACCGGGTTGTCATCACGGTGAGCGGCGTGCACCGCGGCACACTGGCGGCGCTGCGCTATGCGCAGACCCTTTCAGACGATATCACGGCAGTGCATGTGTCCATTGATCCGGACGAGGCACTTAAAGTCCAGCAAAAATGGGAGACATGGGGCGAGGGAGTACGGCTGGTGGTGATCGAATCACAGTACCGGCTCTTCATCGAACCGCTCTTGCAGTATATCGAGGAAATCGCCGCCAAACGCCGTCCCAATGAGATCATTACGGTGGTGGTGCCGCAATTCATGCCCCGCCATTGGTGGACCAATTTGCTGCATACACAAACGGCAGTCAGTTTGCGTCTGGCGCTGCTCTTCAAAAAAGACATCGTGGTAACCGATGTTCCCTATCAGGTGGATTGATCCACCCGAAGCATCAGAAGGTGAAGGTTAACTATGAAGGTGATTGTTGTGGGTTGTGGGCGAGTTGGCGCAGATCTGGCGTACCGCCTGTATAAAAATGGGCATGAAATTGCCATCATCGATAATGTTGGCGCTGCATTCAATACGCTTCCCACCGATTTTCAAGGCAGAACGGTGGAAGGGGATGTGCTTTCGCAAAGCGTGCTGCACCGGGCAGGCATTGAAACCGCTGATGCACTGGCAGCGGTGACCAATTCGGATGCGCTCAATGCCGTTGTGTCTCATGTGGCAAAGAAGATATACCACGTCAAAAATGTGGTCACACGCAACTATGATCCACACTGCCGCGCGATGCTCGAAGCCTTTGGTCTGGAAATTGTGGGGTCGACCAGCTGGGGGGCGCAGCGCATGGAAGAAGTGATTACCCGCACCGGTCCCGAACCGGTATTCTCGGCTGGCAACGGCGAGGTGGAAATTTATGAAGTCCGCATTCCGGCGAATCTTGCCGGGCGCACGCTGCGAGACCTGACGGCGCCAGAAGCCATTCCGGTGGCTGTGACCCGTGCGGGGCGGGCGGATATGCCCAACCCAGACCATGTTCTGGCGGAAGATGACGTGGTTCATTTCAGCGCAACCGCTGACGGTATTCGAGAAATTCGAGCCCGGTTGGATTAGGCGAGGAGGCAGATATGTTTGTATTGATTGTTGGCGGAGGACGAACCGGCGCTCAATTGGCGGATGTGCTGTTGGAACAGGATCATAAAGTGAACGTGGTGGATAACCGGCGGGAAGTGCTCACGCGGATTCATCACGATTTGCCGACCGAATCGATCTTTGAAGGCAATCCCATCGACCCGATTGTATTGGAACAGGCAGGAATCGCTGATGCAGACGTGGTGGCGGCGTGCATGCCGCTCGACGAGCAAAATCTGGCGATTTGTTATTTTGCCAAGGAACGGTACAATGTGCGCCGCACCATCGCGCGGGTGAATAATCCGCGCAATGCCTGGCTATTTAATGAAGAAGCCATGAAGGTGGATGTGGCAGTCAACCAGTCGGAAATACTGGCACGCCTGATCGAAGAAGAAATGTCCATGGGCGATATGATGACGCTGCTTAAACTGCGCCGCGGGAATTATTCTCTGGTGGAAGAGAAGATCCCGCAGAACGCCGAGGCGCTCGGTGTGGCGATTAAAGACCTGAAACTGCCTGAACACTGCGTGATTGCCGCCATCATCCGGCATGGTGATGTGATCGTTCCGCGAGGCATCACCACCTTTGAAGCGGAAGATGAGGTGCTGGCGGTGACGGATACTGAAGGCGCAGAACAATTGATGCAGTTGTTTAAATCACGGTGATCAGGGGATTTTGGATTTGACCGTTCGCATCAGCTGCGGTATAATCACCCCCTAGCCGAAAAATCCGGATGAAATGATCCGAAATTTACTGGCACGACGTTGTCCAGGTAACTGACTGAAAGGAAACAGCATGACCAAACGCACTTATCAACCCAAGATCCATCGCCGCCTGCGCGTGCATGGCTTTCGTTCTCGCATGTCCACCGCTGACGGACGTGAGGTTTTGAAGCGCCGCCGCCTGCGCGGTCGCCATAAATTGACCGTAAGCATGAACAATCATGTGAAGCGGATTCGCTGGTAAAAACGAATTCCAGCGTGGTCAACCAGGTTGGCGCTTTTCATTGCAAGTCGAGCATGTTTCGACGATCCAACCAAAACGCGGATAGCAGTTAATTGAGAATTTGAAGATGACGTGGTGCAGGTAAACAGGTGAAGCGCGAGTTTCGCCTGACTCGATCAACCGATTTCGAGCGGGTGCGGCGTTTGGGTAAGTCTTATGCCCACCCGCTTGTTGTGTTGATTGTCTGTCCCAACGAAAACGGTGACCTGCGGATCGGAATTGCGGCAGGAAAAACCGTGGGAGGCGCTGTTGAGCGTAATCGAGCCAAACGGCAGATGCGCGCGGCAGCGGACATCTTCTTATGCCATTTAAAACCCGGATGGGATGTTGTGCTTCTGGCACGCAAACCAATCCACGGGGCAGAGTTCTCTGAAATCCAGGCGGCGTTTGCGATCGTATTCCGGCGGGCGCATTTGCTCGAAGAAAGCCATGACCTCGCAATTTGACCCACATTATGAATATCCAAACGAGCCTCGTTTAAAGGATTTACCCCCGCGTATTCGGAATTTTCCGCGGTGGGTTTTATTGGCTTTAATCCGTTTGTATCAAAAAGTCGTTTCACCGGCGCTCCCCGCCAATACCTGTCGCTTTTATCCTACCTGCTCGCATTATGGCTATCAGGCAATTTACAAATATGGCGCGTTGAAAGGCGGCGTGATGGCGATCTGGCGCATCCTACGCTGCAACCCTTTCAACCCTGGTGGCTATGATCCGGTACCATGACTGACAAGGTAGGGCAATGGAAATACAGCGTCATGGCTGATTTCCGTTATCCAACATCCTGACTGGACCTGAATGAAAACGAAAAAATTCTCACTCATTTTTATCCTGCTGGCTGCGAGTCTGCTGCTCACCGCATGCAGCGGAAGCATGTCTGCATCGAGCTGGCCGGGGATTGCCACCGACCAGTCCACTGTGTATGCTGCCAGTGGGGGGCAGTTCTGGGCGCTGACACCCGGTGACGGCAGTCTTGTGTGGAAGTACCCTGAAAAGGCGGATGCGCGCAAGCCTTTCTACGCTTCTCCGACGATCAGCGCAGACGGACAGTTATTGATCGGGGATTACGCACAAACTTTTTACAGCTTTGACCCCAAAACCGGATCGGTGAAGTGGACTTTTGGCGACGCCAAAGGACGCTATATCGCCAGCGCGCTGGCAACCGATACGACCATCTATGCGCCCAACGCAGATGGTTCCCTTTACGCACTGGATTTGAACGGCAAATTGCTGTGGAAATTCGCAACAGAGAAGGCATTGTGGTCGAAACCGGCGCTGGAGGGGAACACCCTTTACCTTTCGTCGATGGATCACAACCTTTACGCGTTGGACGCAACCAGCGGCAAACAGATCTGGAAGGTTGATCTGAGCGGCGCTGTGCTGGGTTCAGCGGTGATCTCACCTGACGGCAAATCCGTTTTTGTGGGCACGATCGGCAAGGAATTGATCTCTGTCGCCGCAGACAGCGGCAAAATTCAATGGCGTCTGGCGACGAGTGGAAGCATCTGGGCACAACCGGTCGTGATTGACCAGACAGTTTACGTGGGCAATCTCGCCGGTGAGTTCATTGCGGTGGACGCCGCCACAGGAAAGCAAACCTGGAAGGTTCAGCCCGGAGGCGCAATTCTCGGGTCTGCGTTGGTGGATGGCGATCATCTTGTCTTCACAACCGAAACGGGTTCGCTGGTTTCTGTGGGGCTGGATGGTAATATCCAATGGAATCATTCCGTTGGTGGTAAACTTTATACCACACCGGTAAAGGTCAACGACCGCTATGTGGTCGGTCTGACAGGGGCAGATCAACTGCTGGTTGCACTGGATGAAAGCGGCAATCAGGTGTGGACGTTCACTCCGTCCAAATAAAGGACAGGAATAAACCTTATGTGGGACACGATTATTATCACCCCCTTTGTCAACATCCTTCTGTTCATCTATACCCTGCTCGGACAGAACTTTGGTGTTGCCATTATCCTCTTCACGCTTTTGATCCGGCTGCTCACGCACCCGCTGACTGCAAAGCAGATGAAGAGTTCCACCGCCATGCAGGAGCTCCAGCAAGATAAGCGCTGGATCGATATGCAGAAGAAGTACAAGGATGATAAGGATAAACTGGCGCAAGAGCAGATGAAGCTTTATCAGGAATTGGGAATCAGCCCATTCAGCTCCTGCCTGCCCACCCTGATTCAATTCCCCATCATCATTGGTCTGTATCAGAGCGTTATGCGCGCTCTGGCTGCCACCCCGTTGGAGCTGTTGAACCTGACCCAGCGCATTTACTCGACCGGTTTGCTTAAGGTTTCTGAGCTCATCCCGCTGAACAGCAAGTTCCTCTGGATGGATCTGGGATCCCCCGAACGGCTTCACATCCCCGGCTTGAGCTTTGGCATTCCGATCCTGGCGATTGTTGTGGTGGTAACGACCTATCTGCAATCCAAGATGATGACGCCGCCGTCCACAAATCCCAACGATCAAAGCGCGCAAATGTCAAAAGCCATGAATCTGTATATGCCATTCCTGATGGGTTACATGGCATTGACTCTGGCTTCCGGGTTATCCCTCTATTTTGTCGCCAGCAACCTGATTGGTATTGCTCAATACGCGATATTGGGAAAACTTAACTGGAGAAATTTATTGCCAGCCAAAAAACAGCAAAAGCCGCAACAACCGCAACTGCAACAAACGAAAACGAAAAAGAAATAAACATCGGCTAGCAATATAAAGGGGCTTTTTATGAAAGAAGAGCATACGACTTTGGAGATCATTGCACCAACTGTAGAAGAGGCTGTATCCAAGGGGCTGGCAGATCTGGGTCTGCCGGAAGATGCGGTAACCGTAGATGTTTTGGACACCGGCAGCAAAGGGTTGTTTGGTTTGGGAAGCCGTCAGGCGCGAGTGCGTTTGACTGTCGCTGCCCCGGCTGCCCGGGCGGTTAAAGCCGCCGCACCGGCTGCGCCCGCGGTTGAGGCGACTGTGCCTGCCGCGGAGGTTCTTCCTGCTGAAGAGATGGAAGAAGAGATGGAAGAAGAGACGGAAGAAGAAGCGGTTGAAGAAGACCGCACCCTGCGCGTGGCGCGCGAAACAGTTTCTGAGCTGTTGGACAAGATGAAAGTGAAAGCGACTGTGGTGGCGCATTACGGCGAACCCACGGAAGAAGGCTCTCAGGCACCGGTGATGGTGGACATCAAGGGCGGCGATTTGAGCATTCTCATCGGACGGCGTTCTGAAACCCTGAACGCGCTCCAATATATCGCCAGTCTGATCATCGGCAAGGAACTGGAAACCTGGGTTCCGCTGTGCATCGATGTGGAAGGATACCGCGCCCGCCGCGAACGCCAACTGCGTCAGATCGCCCGCCGCATGGCGGAACAGGCGATTGTGACGGGAAAACGCCAGGTACTCGAACCCATGCCCGCCAATGAACGCCGGTTGATTCACCTGGAACTTCGGGATCATCCCAAGGTGTATTCTGAAAGCATCGGCGAAGAACCAAATCGCAAGGTCACCATCGCGCCGAAGAAATAAAAAACCGCTTTCATGCGATTGATGAATAGATCAGGCGTTTCTCCGCGCGGAACATCAGCTCGGGGAGACGCCTGTGTATTTTTGAAGGGAGATTCAAAATGCGCGCCGTAGATATCATCATTAAGAAGCGGGATCATGGCGAATTGACCCGCGAAGAAATTGAATTTTTCATTCAGGGACTTACCCGCGGCGATATTCCTGATTATCAGGTCTCCGCCTGGGCGATGGCGGTGTTGTTGAACGGCATGACGCCCTGCGAGACGGCTGATTTAACCATGGCGATGGCGAATTCGGGCGAGGTGCTCGATCTTTCAGGGGTGGTGCCGATCGCCGTGGATAAACACTCCACCGGCGGTGTGGGCGACAAAACCACGATGGTGGTGGAACCGACGGTGGCAGCCTGCGGACTGGCGGTGGGGAAGATGTCTGGGCGCGGGTTGGGCTTCAGCGGCGGAACCCTGGACAAGCTGGAATCCATCCCCGGCTACCGGGTGAATTTAAGCCGCGAGGAATTTCTGGCGCAGCTCGGTTCTCTGGGGCTGGTGTTGACGGGGCAGAGCGGCGACCTGGCGCCCGCGGACGGCAAATTATATGCGCTGCGCGACGTCACCGGCACGGTGCAATCCATTCCGCTGATTGCGTCATCGGTGATGAGCAAAAAAATCGCGGCAGGGGCGCAAGCCATCGTGCTGGACGTGAAGACCGGGCTGGGCGCTTTCATGCAAACGCTGCAGGATGCCCGGCAGCTTTCGGAACTGATGGTTGCGATTGGAAAGATGAGCGGTCGGCGGGTGGTGGCGGTGCTTTCAGATATGAACCAGCCGTTGGGATGCGCGGTGGGAAATGCGCTGGAACTGCGCGAAGCCATCGATACGCTGCACGGCAAAGGTCCGGCAGATTTCACCGAACACTGTCTGGAAATGGCAGCGCACATGCTGGTATTGGGTGAAAAAGCCCCCGACCATGCCGCAGCGCGCGCCATGGCAGAAAAAGCTCTGCAAAATGGCGCGGGATGGGAAAAATTCCGCGGGCTGGTCAAAGCGCAGGGCGGCGATGTGAGTTATATCGATGAGCCGGAGAAGCTGCCAAGGGCGAGCCTGATCGAGGTCGTGCCCGCCCCATGCACCGGGTACATTCAGGGGATTCACGCCCGGCAGGTGGGCGAGATCTGTGTGGACCTGGGCGGCGGCAGGGCGCGTAAAACCGATGTAATCGACCATGCCGTGGGTACGCTGATCCACCATAAAGTGGGCGACCATGTGGAAAAAGGCGAGCCGCTCTTTACGGTGCACGCAAACAGCGCAGCCGCGCTGGCGAAGGCAAAAACGGATCTGCTGGCGGCGCATTCGTGGAGCGAGCAGCCGGTGGACCGCCTGCCGTTGTTTTATGGAGTGATTCGCTGAGGCAGAAAAAAGTTTTTATCGCCCGTTTGTCTGTTTTGCAAAAAAGTTCTGACAAACGATCACTCTGTGATATAATGGTCAAAACTCGATTGTAAAGCGATGATGGAAACGAGTAAGCCAGGCGTGAACTGACAGCGACCCCGGAAATGGTGTGAGCCGGGGCAGGGAAGCAGGCTGAAAATCCTTCCGGAGCTGCAATCTGAACGCAGAAATGCCAGTAAGTGCGCCGGGTACACAACCCGTTATCCCATGTGCAGATCAATGACGCGAAAGCGTTCCGGATCTGGCTGAGGTGTCCGCGTTTGACGCGGGAACCAGGGTGGTATCGCGGGAAATTCACACTCCCGTCCCTGAATGGGACGGGAGTTTTTGATTCAAATTTCGGGTAGGAGGTAGTTTGAATGTTCAAAGCGGTTTCTCCTAGATTAAATGTGACATTGATGGAAGAAGCCATGCTGCGGTTCTGGAAATCTCATCAGGTTTTCGAGAAATCCACCGAACAACGGGAGGGATGCCCGGAGTATGTCTTCTTTGAAGGTCCGCCGACCGCGAACGGCAAACCGGGCGTGCATCACGTCCTGGCACGTGCGTTCAAGGACCTCTTCCCGCGCTATAAGACCATGTGCGGGTATCATGTCGACCGGCGCGGCGGGTGGGATACCCACGGTCTGCCGGTGGAGATTGAGGTCGAAAAGAAGCTGGGCTTCACCAACAAGCAGCAGATTGAAG
>JBDKTF010000601.1:0-1903 GCA_039680295.1 Anaerolineaceae bacterium | reverse complement strand
ATGCCAACCGTGGGTGTGCGCATGCCTGACCATCCCTTTGCATTAACGCTGCTGCGAGCCAGTGGTCCGCTCGCGGTGACTTCTGCCAATTTATCCGGGCAGGCAAGTCCGCAAACAGCGGAAGACGTGATGGCGCAGTTGCGCGGGCGGATCGAACTTGTCATCGACGGTGGCAAGACGCCCGGCGGAACACCTTCCACGGTTGTCGACTGCACTGCTGAAGAACCGGTCATCTTGCGGGTGGGTCCGATCTCAGCGGAAGAGATTCAGCGTATCGTTGGTTAATAGTGTGTCTTTTTCATCGAACCCAACCATGATCATCCAGACAACCCCCAACCTGCAGCTCCAAATCAATCCTCAAAACGCAAACTGGAATGTTCAGTTTGATATCCAGCCCGGGCTGACATTATCATCGCCTGCCCCAGTGATCGCCCTGCGTAACGGGCATCTGCGTTCTCCGATATCCCTTGAAGAACACCCATTCACAATCCAGAAAGCCTGCCGGGTGGAAACGGTACATGGCGCCTGCCTCGAGATGCGGGTGATATGGAACCTGGAAGCATGCGGAACGGAAGTTTCTCTCACCTTTCGTTTGATGAAAGACGTGCCAGCCCTATTGCTGCAGCTCGCAGTTCGCAACGATTCTGACCAACCGTTGTGGGTGGAGCGGCTTGAATTTCTCCGCGCTCTGGTTGATCTGGGTTCTTCTGACGGGAATCTGGCTTTTTATGCCAACGGATGGCAGTCCTGGGCGATGACAGGCACCTACAGTGCTCAGGAAGAAGCGAAGCGTACCCGTTTACGCTTTATCCAGTCCCCGCTGGTTGAGAATCCGGGCACGCCCTATCACTTGCGCCGCGGAAATTATTCCACCGATTTTTTTGGCGTTCTGGGCAGTCGGACAACGCGAACCGGGCTGCTGGCAGGTTTCCTTTCGCAAAAGCAGCATTTTGGTTCGCTTGAAGCCCAAACGATCGACCAGCCTTCCATCCGTTTATGGGCGAACGGCGACAATACCCGGTTGGATCCGGGGATGACCATGACCACCGATTGGGCAGCGCTTACGCCCGTTTCTTTGGATGAGATGGATCCGATGGGGTGGTATCTGGATGCGGTGGCGCGTGAAAATCAGGCTCGCGCCGATTCGGCGGTTCTGTCGGGTTGGTGCTCCTGGTATCATTTTTATACGCACGTCACCGCTAAAGATGTTCAGGCAAACCTGAAAGCCCTTACACAGATGCGCGGCAGATTGCCGCTGGAGATGGTACAGATCGATGATGGGTATGAAAGTCAGGTGGGAGATTGGTTCAGCTTTCAGCCTACTTTTCCGGACGGCGTGGAACCGCTGAGCAAGGAAATTCGAGCCGCGGGGCTCACTCCCGGATTATGGCTGGCGCCGTTTATTGTGCATCCCGGCGCGAAGCTGGTCAAAGATCATCCTGAATACCTGCTGAGAAATCAGGTGGGGAGACCGGTGAACGCGGGCTTTATCTGGGATGTGTTTACCCATGCGCTGGATGTAACGCATCCGGGCGCGTTGGATTATGCCTGCCGTGTGGTTGAAACAGCGGCTCGAAGCTGGGGATATCCGTATCTCAAACTGGATTTTATCTATGCCGGGGCACTGGCAGGTGTACGCAGCGATCCAACCATGACCCGCGCGCAAGCGCTGCGCCGGGCGCTTGAAGCGCTGCGTGCGGCAGTGGGCGACGAAACGTACCTGCTCGGCTGCGGCGCGCCGTTGGGACCTTCGGTTGGAATTTTCGATGCCATGCGGATTGGCGCCGATGTGGCTGGCGATTGGACGCCTGTCTACCGGAACAACCGGCGAATATTCAAGGCTGAGCCTCATATGCCGTCGCTGCGCAATGGATTACAGAATACGCTGGCGCGCGCTCCACTG
>JBDKTF010000100.1:0-2146 GCA_039680295.1 Anaerolineaceae bacterium | reverse complement strand
ACCGGCGAAGTTGATCTGCTTGCGCCGGATGCACCGACCGGATTAACCGTCAGTGAAGGCAACGCCCAACTGACCTTGACCTGGAATGCATCTGCCGACGCGGTTGGGTACAACATCTACCGCAGCCAGGTGAGCGGCGGCGGGTGGATCAAGCAAAACACCGATCCTCTTGCAGAACTAACCTATCCCGATACCGCCGTGGAAAATACACGCCGGTATTACTCCACCGTCACGGCGCTGGACAGCGCCGGTAATGAAAGCGCCACCGCGCAGGAAGCCAGCGGCATGCCCCATCTGACCATCGGATGGGCAAACCTGCAGTGGCCGCCAACGATGAACCATACCATCAGCATGGTCGTACCGACCGATACCGCATACGGTCAGGTGTGGATCGACGGCGCCACCAATCAACCCGGCGCCACCCCCGGCTTGATCGCCCAGCTTGGCTTCGGACCCGAAGGCACCGACCCGGCGAGAGATGGCGCCTGGACCTGGATAAGCGCAGCATTCAATGTGGATGCCGGTAACAACGACGAGTTCAAAGCCCAGATGCTCCCCGAAGCCGTGGGAACCTATGATTACGTTTACCGATACTCGGTCACCGGCGGCACGACATGGACCTATGCCGACCTCAACGGACCTTTCTCAGCCGGCAGCCTGCCGCCCAATCCCGGCAAGTTGACCGTTATTCCCGCCGCCGACACCACACCTCCCACCGTGCCCGGCAATTTGCACGTCGTTTCGGCGTCTCCCTCAGGGATCGATCTGGCGTGGGATGCGTCCACGGATGATCAGTCACTGTACGGCTACGAGGTCTTGCGCGGAAACGACAGCGGCGGACCGTATACACAGATCGCAAGAATAACCGCAACCAGTTACACCGATACGGCAATCGGTGAAAACGCCACCTATTTCTATGTGGTACGCGCGTTGGATATCGCGATCAACCGTTCAGGAAATTCCAATGAGGTCACTGCAACCAGCGCGCCGCGCACCGTGACGCTGAATTTCAATGTCACTGTGCCCGACACGACCGATGCCACCGGGCGCAGTGTATACATCGCCGGGTTCCTGGATCGTCTGGACGGCAATCTACCGCAGTGGAATCCAGCTGGCGTGGTGCTGACCAGAGTCGACGCCACCCACTGGACCATCACGTTGACTGGCAAGGAGTCCGTGCAGATCGAGTATAAATACGCGCTCGGCGATTGGGATCACGTGGAGAAAGACGCCGCCTGCGGCGAGATCAGCAACCGGATGCTCACCCTGAGCTACGGAGCCGACGGTGTGATGAACATCAACGACACGGTGACCAACTGGCGCAATGTGTCGCCGTGCGGAAACTGAGACAGACGAGAGATATTATTTGGGGGAAAAGTAATTTGAAAGAATCGGGGCGAGGCAATTCCACTTTTGCCTCGCCCCGATGAAATATTCCCTCTCCGAAATTCTGTCTGGTTTATTCCCGCCAATGCAGCGCGGATTCGAACGCGCGCGTCTGGTTGGTCTGGTTGACCCCTTCCACCGTCCAAAGATTCGGGTCGTCTGCCGAGTCATTCACCAGCAGCGCCACCTCTTCCGCCGGGCGAATTTCGTGATCGTAATTGATCTGCAGCCAATCCAGCGTACGGTTCTGGTACGCATCCATCGGGAAGGAATCGCAGATCCATTCCACATAACGGCTGTTGTTCACATGCCCCAGCATATCCACCGCGGAATAGCCCGCGCGCAGGCGCAGTCGCTCTTCGCCCGTTTCCGTCAGCCCAATCTTTTCCAGCGGTTCATCCAACCCGGCGCGGTCTGCCACCGTGGGCAGGTTCAGGCTTAACGACTGCGGCGGAACCATACGGCGGGTGGTGGCGTTGATCACCAGCCAGGCAGAGGATGCGACCGCAATTCTCTCACCCTGATCATCCAACATTTCGTAATCACGAACATAAAACAATTTCTGCTGAATGGTCTTGGGCCAGGTGCGAATGGTTACCCTGTCACCCGCGGTGGGAAAACTGTAGAACCTGATCTTCATGCGCGAGTGCACCCAGAACAGATTCTGGGCATACATCACATCAAAACCACACCCCAGGCGCTCGGCATGAATCCCGGCTGCTTCAGTGAGATGCTGAAAAAAGGCAGCCGGTTTCCAACG
>JBDKTF010000620.1:0-16965 GCA_039680295.1 Anaerolineaceae bacterium | reverse complement strand
GTGGGGGGATCATTTTGTGGCGTACACAGTACACTGTAAAAGGGAAAGCTCAATTTCAGGGTTCGGCTGCATACCTGGACGTGGTCACACAGGTAAATTTCGGACCTCGAATTCCAGGAAGCGATGCCCACCAGCGGGAGATCGAGTGGATTCGCAGTGAAACGGAAAAAGCGGGATGGACGGTTGAAGTTCAAGAGACGGAATTATCTGGAAAACCCATTCAGAATGTTATCGCCAAGCGGGGGGAAGGAGAACCCTTCATCATCCTGGGGGCACATTATGATTCACGTCTGTATGCCGACCAGGATCCAGATCCATTGAAGCAAAACTTGCCGGTGCCCGGGGCAAATGATGGCGCATCGGGTGTGGCAGTGCTGACCGAGCTTGCGCGGGTACTGCCTGAAGATTTCCCAGGAGAGATCTGGCTGGTATTCTTCGACGCTGAAGACAATGGCAAAATTTCCGGTTGGGATTGGATTATGGGCTCAAGCGTATTTGTGGATCGGTTGGAACAAATGCCGAATGCTGTCGTGATCGTCGATATGATTGGAGACGCAGATTTGAATGTATATCGGGAAGGTAATTCTGATATCACACTGATGAATACGATTTGGAAACAGGCAAAGACACTGGGGTACGGAGACAAAATCATCGATCAAGAAAAATACTTCATGATAGATGACCACACACCCTTCCGTACGAAGGGAATTCCCGCGGTGGATATGATCGATTTTGACTATCCCTACTGGCATACTGTCAGTGACACAGCAGACAAGGTCTCACCTGAATCTTTGGAAGTTGTAGGCAGAACTTTACAGGCATGGATCAAAAGCCTGGAATAATTGGCATTATTTGCAGACTTCGGCTAAACTAATGGACATGGGCATTCCAGAATCGCTGCAAGAAATTCACACGCTCTGGCTGACGCGTACCGTTCAAAAAATGGCGCGCGGAGCCGGTGTGCGTGAAAATTTCCGAAATCAATTGGAACAATATCATGCAATGTTGGAACAGGCGGTCGATACTGGCGATCCTGCCTGGTTGGATCCCGTCTTGCGGCAATGGGCAGATTCTCTTACAGAGAGTGATCTGGCAAATCACCAAAGCAGTCTGGTTCAAGTATTGGGTATCGTGTTTGTGACACTCGTCGAAGTTGCCCAGGAAGCCTTACATGCCGATACAGCAGTGCAAATGATCGCTGGAGTAACTCCATGCTTTGCATACTCATTTGAAAAAGCTGCCCAGTATGAATCCCAGGCACGCGTAAACTATATCACCGCGAAGCTGACTGAAGCTCAGCAGGCGCTGGAACGATTGGACCAAAGCAAATCCAATTTTATCTCCGTAGCGGCACATGAATTACGCACACCGTTGACACTCGTTGAAGGTTATGCTGCGATGTTGAGGGAAAAATACCCAGAGAACGGTAGCGCGTCGAACGAGATCCAATTGCTGGACGGCATCAATCACGGAACCAAACGTTTACGTGGGATCATCGATGACATGTTGGATGTATCACTGATCGACAACAACATGCTTTCATTGAATTTTCAACCGATCTGGATCAATCGACTGTTCTTATCCCTGGGCACCGAACTTCAGGCGGCTGTTGCTGAGCGCAAACAAGAATTGATCATTCGCAATTTCCCCGGCAGCAGTGAAATGACGTTTGGGGATCCTGAACGATTGTTGCAAATGCTGCGGAATGTACTGACCAACGCCATCAAATATACGCCAGATGGGGGCAAAATAATGGTAAATGGTCGACAATTGCCAGGATTTGTCGAGATCATTATCAAAGATGACGGAATTGGTATTGATCCAGATGATCAACAAGTTATCTTTGAAAAGTTCGGCAGATTGGGTGATACCGCTTTACACTCCAGCGGGAAGACCAAGTTTAAAGGCGGCGGTCCTGGGCTGGGGCTCCATATTGCTCGCGGCATCATCGAATCGCACGGCGGCGCCATCTGGGTGGAATCGCCTGGCTTTGATGAAACCCGCTGCCCCGGTTCGACCTTTCACATCCTTTTGCCTTTGCGGAAGGAACCCCCGGATGACAAGACGGCAAAACTGTTTGCGCCGTTGATTCAGATGCAACACCCATTTTGATGGGATCTCACTTTTACGAAGGAACCTTATGACCTCCATTCAACCTGCAGATCGGATTGCCTCCTTTAAACCCTATTTCTTCGCTTCTCTCAGCCAAAAATTGGCAGCATTGAAACAGAAGGGTGTGGATGTGATCCGCATCGATATGGGCTCTCCGGATTTGCCACCGGCAGAGTTCATTGTAGATTCTTTGGTGAAATCTGCCCGACGCAGTGATACCCACGGGTACAGCCCCAACGGAGGCACAGCTGCCTATCGGCAGGCAGTAGCTGAATATTACGGAAGACGGTTTGGAGTTGAATTGGACCCGCAGAAGGAAATTCTGGGTTTGATCGGTTCCAAAGAGGGTTTGTTTAATCTCAGCCAGGTTTTGATTAATCCGGGTGACCTGGTGCTGGCACCTGACCCGGGCTATCCGGTGTATAAAGCCAGCGGCATTATCGCGGGTGCAGAAATTTATAGCATGCCGTTGCTGCAAGAAAATGGTTTTCTGCCAGATCTGGAGCAGATTCCAGAATCTGTGGCTCGGCGGGCGCGTATCCTTTGGATCAATTATCCGAATAATCCAACTGGAGCGATTGCCACTGATGAATTTTATCGACAGGTGATTGACTTTGCGCATCGCTATAACATTGTCATCGCCCACGACGCGCCCTACGCAGATGTATGTTTTGATGGATACAAAGCGCCATCCATCTTGCAATATCCGGGGGCAAAAGAGATCTCCATCGAGTTTAATTCTCTTTCCAAAGCCTATAACATGGCAGGCTGGCGTGTGGGCATGGCTGTTGGTAATGCGCAGGTGATTGGTTATCTGAACACCTATAAGAGCCAGATGGATTCTTCCCATTTCACGCCAATTCTGGATGCCGGCGTCACCGCATTGACAGGCGATCAGAGTTGGATCGAAGACCGCAATGCCATTTACCAGGAAAGACGAGATATTGTTCTCGATGCATTACGAAAAGCTGGACTTGAAGCATTGACTCCTCCGGCAGCGATTTATATCTGGGCAAAATTGCCCAAAGGCGAAACGGACAGCATGAGTTTCTGTGCCAGGTTACTTGAAGAGACCGGCGTGAGTACCACCCCGGGGGTGGTGTATGGGCAGTATGGTGAAGGATATCTGCGCATTTCGTTGGGCACATCCACTGAGCGGATGAAAGAAGCCATGCAACGTTTACAGGAATGGATGAAGTAACCCCAAAGAAGGAAGCATGATGACAAAACGGGTGGCAGAACCGACCCAAAGACCAGCAGAACGGGCATTTCTGGTGGGGGCAGAAATTCGCGCGCTGGCAAAGGAATCTGTCCTTTCTCTGGAAGATTCCATGGAAGAGCTGGCACTTCTATCCCAAACCGCGGGGCTTGAAGTGGTCGGAGAAACCACCCAGCGCCTGGAACAACCCCATCCGGACACTTTTATCGGATCGGGTAAAGTTGAGGAAGTGATGGCGCTGGTGGAGGAAACACTGGCGGAGGTCGTCATCTTCGACAACGATCTTTCACCGCGCCATCAGCGTGAATTGGAAGAAAAACTGGGTCCCAATGTCCGCGTTTTGGATCGAACCGCGCTGATTCTGGATATCTTTGCCCAACACGCCACAACCCGTGAAGGTACTTTGCAGGTGGAACTGGCGCAATACGAATATCGTCTGCCGCGTCTGACGCGTGCCTGGACACATCTGGCGCGTCAGGCGGGCGGCGGTGGTGGTCGTGCAGGCAGCGTGGGGGGGGTGGGCTTGCGCGGACCCGGTGAAACACAATTGGAAGTTGACCGACGAGAGATTCGTCACAAGATCTCAAATCTCAAGGAAGAGCTTGAGAAGGTTCGTGAACATCGACAACGATATCGGGCTCAACGGAAACGAACCCATATCCCTCTGATTTCTCTGGTGGGATATACCAATGCCGGGAAATCCACACTGCTCAACCGACTGGCAAGGACGGATGTCTATGTTGCGGATCAGTTATTTGCCACGCTCGATCCGACCACCCGTCGGGTGAGTTTACCCGGTGGTCATGCAGCGTTGATTACGGATACGGTTGGTTTTATTCAGAAATTGCCCACACAACTGGTGGCAGCATTCCGCGCCACGCTGGAAGAGATCGTTGAAGCCGATCTCTTGATCCATGTCATTGATGTTACACACCCCAATGCGATCGAGCAGGCGAATGCGGTTTCACGAACATTGAAAGAGATTGGTGCAGACCAGATTCCGATTATCACAGCGTTGAATAAGATCGACCGTTTATCCGAACCTGATCTGGCAGCGAAGAAACTGGCGCAGTTCAGCAGCGCGGTTGCCATTTCAGCACGCGATGGAACCGGTATGCATGAGCTTCTGGCAGCGGTTGAATCAGAGTTGTTTGAAAAATATGTTCCCATCACAGTCACCCTCCCGTATACTCAGGGACAGTTAATTTCCCTGTTCCATGAGCAAGGGCAGGTGGAGCAGGTGGAGCATAAGCGGGGTAAGGTGATCATGTCTGGGAGTATCCCCGGGCGTTTACTGGTGCGCTTCCAACCTTTCCTGCAAACCGAGCACGATTAAGGAGGAGACCCGTATGGTGCTGAAATTCTCGCATTTCTTGGACCGTGCTTCGGAGTTTTTATCGCAGCGTAAAGGACTGCTTCCGTTGTTGGGGATGTTGATGGTGATCGTCAACCTGGTTTTACAGATCATTCCAGCGGGATGGCTGACGACTTCAAATCTGTTTCTTCATCTAGGTATTATCTTTGCAATCCTGGGTTTTATGGTCGCCTGGGCTTTGTAATTTTGCAGTCGAATGTTTAAATAACAAACCGGATCGGTTAAACCCCGATCCGGTTTGTTATTGATTAATAATCAATCTTACTTCTTCTTTTCTTCTTTTTCCATGCTCACGACTTCGCGCCCCTGGTAATAGCCGCACTTGGGGCAGACGGTATGCGGGAGCCGCATTTCGCCACAATTGCTGCATTGCACCAGGTTGTTCGCCTGCAGCGCATCCTGTGAGCGGCGGCGGTCACGGCGACCTTTGGAAAGTTTGCGTTTTGGAAGAGGAACCATACCATAACTCCTATCTCAAGTTCCCAGGTTTGAGGCTGGACTGATAATGCCATATCGTAAAGCTGAAAGATTATACTCGTTGCCAGGTTGTCTGTCAAGAACGGTTTTTCTGGCGATCACAAGACATCTACATCCCCGACGCCAGTTTCAATGGACAGGTCCAGCCGATTGGAGGCATTGTCGTAGTCAGGAGAACGGTAATCATTCCCAAAACGGGGGAAACGGTTTTCATCAATATGGATACCTGCGAGTCCCGATGTAACATGAATTTGTGCGGCAACACCTTGCGGGATGGCTATTTTGACACCGGATACGCCTGATTTTACCTGAGCACGCGTCATACCGGCGACGGCGGGCATGGTGATTTGCGATGATGAAGCTCCGGTTTCCAGTTTAAAGTTATCTACCTTCAACTGGCTCAAATCAATCTGGCTTTCACTGGCGCCTGTTTGCAATGAAAAGTTGATTGGCATGGTTTCATTGAAGGAAACATCCCACTTGAAACCTTCATTCCCCAATGTGTTCCAGGGTTGATCACTCGGCGGGTGCATTTCAACCTGAATCTGGTTCCCAATTCGATTGGTGGTTTGAATGACTCCTCCCGTAAATGACCCAGACAGGAGATCAATGGGAGAACTGCCGCCGTGAAGATTAAGCCGTCCGGCGCCATGTTTGATGGTGATGGAAGCACTGGTCGCATTTTCCAATGGAATAGTCAGCTCCTGTACGACAGCTTCAGCGGGTTTGCTCAGTCTGCCCCAGATGAACCAGATGCCCAACAGGATGATCGCGGCTGGCCAGATCAATCCCCAGACATTGACCCTCAGGACGCCCATGTTATCCAGCAACAAGAATATGCCAGCGATGATGATGACGAGTCCCCAGAAAATCGAATTTTTACGCATGATATTACCCTCGCACTTGATCAAATTTTACGCTGGACAAGATTTCGGATGAGGATGATGATGCCAGCGCCGATTAGAATCAAAGGCCAATAATCGCCCAGGAACCGGAATCCTCCCAGAAAAGATCCGAAGATTGCGAACAGGATCATGCTGGTCAGGATCAAATCCAGACCGTGGCGAATATTTGCCCGGGTATTTTCACCTAAAATACCGGTCAGAAATGTTCCGATACCTACAAATCCAGGTATCAACGTCCAGATATAAGCCCAACTTCCCCAGTTCCCTGTGGCATTCTGATAGGCAAGGATCCCTCCAATTCCTCCGACTATGCAGGCGGGAACCGCCATAGACGGTGTGCCGGTCAACAAACCAATAACCAGCAACAGTCCGCCCACACCGACGATGATCATGGGCCATGCCATTGCGTTGCCCATCCATGTTCTTAAAGGTGGATAGAGTTGAACTGCCAGGAAAAATGCCCCTACCAGGATCAGGAAGATCCCGGTACCGATACGAGATTTGTGCTTTTGTTCCATTTTTATTTCCCTCAGCAACCGGGTTTCGCCCGGCGAATGCTAATCTTCCGAAGAATAGGGAAGACGATTGCTGATCCAGACCGTCATCAGGCTGATATCGTCTGCGGACACGTCTGGAAGGTTATATTTTTCTTGAAACGCCCGGTTTATCAAATCGAAATCTTCGCCATCTTTCCAGGTAATTAAGAATCCTGGTAGCCTGGTGCGATCCGCTTCAGCGGGGATTAATTCCCAGCCGCGTTCTGACAATAAATCATAGACCTGAGTTCGCAGCGTTGAATGCAATTCGGACCATGCGGATAAGATGATCGCGGCAAAACGGGGATCCTTTTCAAATAGGGCAGCCGATGGTTTGACTTTCATTGAAACAGGCGCCTGCGCGCTGTTGCGAAAACCCGGCACCTGAACTGACTTGCGAATTGCGGTACGAACTGGAGCCTGAATGTCGTCTGGGAGTTGCGATAAATTGGAAAGTACATGATGGATCACGCTGGTGCGATAATCATCGCGCATAAATCCATTGATGGCGTGGAACGGTAACATTTTTACTTCATTATTGGACATAATCAGATCCCTTCATAACAAGATATACGTAGATTGAGTAAAATAGTTGCACAAATCACCCGTGGTTTGATACGTGCTGGCTCATTTCGTCCAGAGCGATAATCTCATCTTCTGTCAAAGACCAGCCCAGAGCGCCTGCGTTTTGTTCCACCTGGGCAGAATTTTTAATACCTGGTATGGGAAGAGCTCCCTTAGAAATCACCCAATTCAGCGAAACCTGACTGGGCGATTTTCCGTTATGGTTTGCGCCGATTTTTTTTAGAAGATTGATTAGCGGTTGAATATTTGCAAGGTATTGAGCGGTATAGCGTCGACCGCGAACACCCAGTGGTAGGTGCTCGGGCGTATATTTTCCCGATAACACTCCCTGAGCAAGAGGGCTGTAGGCGATCATGCGAATCTGATTTTCTTTGCAGTAGTTTAATATGCCGCTCGTTTCAGCATTGCGGTTGAGCAGGTTAAACTCCACTTGATTCGAAGCAAGGTGTTTTCCCCACCGCGCCAGGGTTTCGTAGGCAAGCCGGGTCTGGAGGAGGTCAAAATTGGATACACCAATTTCCCGCGTCAATCCCATATCCACAGATTCGCATAGCGCTTCCATCCAGACGCGGATGCTGACCGGTGGGAGAGGCATATGGATTTGATACAGATCAACCTGCGGCAAGCCCAACCGGGTCAGGCTTTGCTTAAGCGCGTGGATGAGTGATTTTTTTGTAATACGCCACGGAAGAGGGGCAAATTTGGTTGCAACGATCACCGGCTGGCTGGCTGTGCTTACAAATTCACCCAAAAAACTTTCCGATTTCCCTTGCCCATACGTTTCGGCGGTATCAAAAAAGGTCAGATTGAAAGAAAGAGCAGTCTCAAAAGCAGCTTTCAGATCAGAATCGGAATAATCTGTGCCAAAACCCCAAAAAAGGCGGTCTCCCCAGGACCAGGTGCCGAAGCCAAGCTGAACGGTGGAAAGAATGGATTGAACTGGTGAACCAGAGAGATCAGTAGATGTCATGACAAATCACCTCGCGTTGCGATTAGCAGGAAGACTTACTTGATTAATAATTTCGCATAGCCATTATATTGCAAATATTTCATTCCTTTTATTATTTTCTTTGACCAAAAACCGCAAAACCAATGCCGTTATCAATGCAGCGGCAGCTGTCATCCCAAATGTTAATTGAAATCCCATAGAATCGGTGATCCAACCTCCCAAAAGGGGAGCCAGAATTGTAAACGGGGCAACCAACGAGTTAGACAGACCAATATACAGCGGACGTTCGACTTCGGAACCGAACTCCATGGACATCGTCATACCGATGGTCCAGTATGCTGTATTGGCGATACCCGAAAACACGAGAACCAGAAAAAATAAATTTGCCGAGTGAACGACGATTGCCAGAATTGACGAAATTAAGCTGCAAATGGCGCCAAATTCAAGGATAATGCGGCGGTTAAATCGATCCGCCAGACGTCCAAGCAAGGGGTTGCTGATCACCTGGGTGATAAAGAGTACACTCGTCATGATACCAACCATACTGGCACTGACGTGCAGTACCCGGACAGCGTAAATGGTATAGAATGCAAAACCCATCATGCCAATTTGACCGAGCATTCGCGCCAATAAAAACCAGGAGAAATCAGGATTTTGCTTGAGTGTGATTGGTATTTTTTTCAGATAGCCTTGCGAGATCTCAAAATCATTCAATGGCGTTTCGCGAATTGTTTCTCGAGTAAAGCTGAGAAAAATCCATGATAATGCCATACAACAGATTGCCAAGAAGAAAACCAATGAATAATCATTGGGGGAGGGCAGATGATCTATCAAGTATCCAGACAATACGGCGCCAAAACTGGCGAGCAAGTTTGATGCGGCGGATTGCATGCCAAAAAAAGTTGCGAGATAATCGGGGGGAATAATGCATGCAATCATGTTTTGCCACGGATTTGCCGTCAGACCGGCTCCCAATCCCTGGATAATTAACATTAAAAAGGTCAATACCAAACCAAGCTCATGTCCGATGACTGGTAAAAACCATGCGATGATTGCCAGACCGAGAAACGGAAGACGTTCGAAAAAGGTAAATGCAAGGACAGAAGGTTTATAGGTTTTTAATCGGGAGACATGGCGGGCTGTAAGCAATTGAGGTAATTGCCATCCAACCGTGTGAATTGCAGGGATCAGACCGATCAATACAGCCGAATCGGTCATTGTCGAAACGAAGAGCGGAATTATGGTAGAAAACGAGGCAAAACCGATGGCAAATCCGAAGAAACTGCCATCCAGCATGTTTACCAGATAATTAAATTTCAGATTGTTTCGAAGGTTTCCGTTCATACGCTTCTATGCCTATTTTGATGCTGAATATTCTCATTGTACCAAGATTAAAAGCGCATAAAAAGGAAAAGCCCGGATTTCTATAAAATCCGGGCATACGTATTCGTTCAAGATGAGAATGGAGAATATTAAAACTCTTCGTCTTCCTCATCCATCCAATTGTCTTCTTCTTCTTCTTCTTCTCCTTCAATTTCTTCCCATTCATCCAATTCCTCTTCTTCTTCCCACTCATCATCGGCGGCAAGTTCAGCATTAGGTGAATAGGTTGTGCAACCGGCATCTGGATCAATTTCTACAGCGGCAGCACTGCAATAACCATCATCCAAGAAAACACAATCCATGTAGTGGCAACGAATACGAGGCATTTTACCCTCCTGAAGCAAGATTAGCTTTGTGGATTTATCATGTTGAGTCGAACAACACTCAAGGCGAAGATATCATCAGTCGGCAGTGTTATTGACGCTCCAACAATCGCCGCTATTAATTCACCCATAAAAAGTCCACTTTACTTCCAGTAGGAAGCGATTTTACACCAGAGGGCACAATCAGTAAAGCGTTTGCACGGGTTAAAGAGGCTAAATGGCTGGATTCCTGGTTATTTTGGGCAATTGCCAGATATTGATTCCCGTCAAATTGAACATCTCCACGCAAGTAACTTTCTCTACCATCAGAAATGACTGGCGATTGAAGAATTGCCTGGTAAACGCGAGGTAATAATTCCTGCAACCCACTCATTTTACGAATCACGGGTTGAACAAAAAGCATATAGGTAACATAAGCAGATACGGGGTTACCGGGTAAGGCAATAAGCGGAACATTCCGATAGTGTCCAAACGAGAGAGGTTTTCCCGGGCGAACATTGACACGCCAAAATTCCAGATTCCCAGATTTTTGAAGAACCGTACGAATGGGATCGTGTGATCCCACACTGATCCCTGCAGATGTTAATATTAAATCCGGATGCTGTGCGGCAAGATTATCAAAAAGTTCTTCCACCTTTAAAAAATCATCCGGTACGGGCGGGGTTTTAATTACTTCGCAACTGGAGGATTGCAAAAAGGCGTTCAGGAAATATGAATTCGCGTCGTATATTCTCCCAGGTTTAAGAGGTTCACCGGGTTGGAGCAATTCGCTGCCGGTGATGATCAATGCCACGCGGACCGGACAGTAAACCTGAATGGAAGGTTTGCCACACATTGCAAGAACACCAACTGCCTGCGGCGTCAACAGACTGCCTGAAGTAAGCAGAAGTTCACCTTTGCGGATGTCAGCACCGCGTTTCCGAACGTTTTCTCCTCGATTAACCGGTTTCATCAGTAAAACTGATTCTGACAGTGATTCCCGTGGTTGTAAAAAGCTCTGATCTGTGTCTTCCACCCGAACGACAGCATTTGCGCCCTCTGGTAAAGGCGCACCGGTCATGATACGAACAGCCTGTCCATTAACCAGCGTGAAGGTGGGCGCTGCCCCGGCAGGAATTTCACCAATCACGCTTAACCGCACTGGATGCTCAGGTGAAGCGGATAGTGTATCTTCTGTGATGACCGCGAAGCCGTCCATGCTGGAATTATTAAAAATCGGGAGATCGAATGGCGCATAAAAATCTTCTGCCAGCACTCGCCCGGGTACTTTCTCCAAAGCAACTGTCTCAGTTTTTACCGGTAAAAAGGCGGAAAGCAATTGTTTTCTCGCCTGTTCCACTGAGAGCAATGATGTTTTTTCCACAATTCCTCCAACCTCGATTTATTATCCCGGGCGATTGCGAGTTGCTTCCATGACATTGGGAAGATTCTCGATGCGGGTCAAAACCCGGCTCAATTGTGCAATATCACCCACTTCCAGAACCAGATTGATTTCTGCCAGATTATGATTAACCTTGAGTGAAATATCAGAGAGGTTAACCCCTTCGTTAGCCAACACATTGGATATGTCGCCCATCAAACCCTGGCGATCATAAGCCTTGATACGCACCGATACGGGGTACGTGGCTTGCGGTTCACCCCAGGATACTTTTACGATGCGTTCATGTTCGCTCATGCGCAGAATATTGGGGCAATCCTGACGATGGATGGTCGCACCGCGCCCGCGGGTAATGTACCCAACGATCTCATCACCGGGTGCGGGATGACAACATTTGGCAAATGTGGTCAGTAAACCCTTCAATCCCAACACCGTGACGGTGTCTTTATTTTTCCGTGTATCTGTTGGCGGGCGAACCGTTAGAATGGATTCAACTTTATCGCGATCAACATCCGAAATCTGATTGATGATCCTGCCGACGGAAATATCGCCGCAACCTACTGCGATATATAAATCCTCGTCGGTTTTGTATTCGAATTCATGAGCAAGCTGCGTCATATCCAGATCCGAGAGACCCAAGCGCCGTAGTTCGCGGTCTACGAGCATCTTGCCCTGTTCCAGATTTTGTTCACGATCCTGCCGCTTGAACCATTGCTTGATTTTGGAGCGGGCGCGTTGTGTTTTAACCAACCCCAAGTTGGGATTCAGCCAATCCCGGCTTGGTCCGCCCTGTTTCGCAGTGAGAATTTCCACCTTTTCGCCGGTCTTAAGCACATAATCCAGGGTAACCAGCTTGCCATTTACCTTGGCGCCGCGGCAACGCTGTCCAATGGATGTGTGCACATGATAAGCAAAATCGATGGGGGTGGAACCTGACGGCAGGTCGATGATGTCTCCCCGGGGGGTGAACACATACACCCGGTCCTGGAAGACGTCTGTCTTCATACCATCAACAAATTCCTGGGCATCGTCGACATCCTGACGCCAATCCATGAGGCTGCGCAGCCAGTTAACGCGCTGTTCGTAATCGTCGTGCTTCCGCAAACCCTCTTTATACCGCCAATGCGCAGCAATACCATATTCAGCGTTCTGGTTCATTTCAGGCGTGCGAATTTGCACTTCCACTGGTTTGCCGTCATCGAACAATACAGCGGTGTGGAGGGATTGGTAAAAATTATCCTTGGGCGCGGCAATGTAATCGTCAAATTCAGCCGGAATGGGACGCCAGTGGGTATGAATCACGCCCAAAGCAGAATAACATGCGGGAATATCGGGAACAATCAGCCTTACGGCGCGAAGATCTCGTACCATCTCAAAGGCTTTCCCTTTTGATACCATTTTGCGATAGATGGAATAGATATGCTTCGGGCGACCTGTGATGTCGGCGGAGATACCTGCCTGCGATAATACCGTCTGAAGGCGAGCGATGATCTCACGAATCTGGTTTTCGCGATCTGCGCGTCGTTCAGCCAGATTTTCTGCGATTTCTTTATATTTGTCAGGATTGACATAGCGGAATGCCAGGTCTTCCAGTTCCCATTTAATTTGCCAGATGCCCAGACGGTTTGCCAGCGGAGCAAATATATCCAGTGTTTCCTGTGCGATGCGCTTGCGTTTGTGCTCTGGCATGTAACCCAGGGTGCGCATGTTGTGGAGCCGATCTGCAAGTTTGATTAAGACAACGCGTACATCTTCTCCCATCGCCAGAAATGTTTTTCGCAGAGTCTCAGATGCCAGTTCCCGTTTTCGGCTGCGCATTTGGGCTTCCATCAGGCGTTGATCCAAAACCTGGGCAGCCTGCGCTTCGGCGGTATCCCCGTTTTTAATCTCGTTTTCGTGTTGATCGGCTCGCGAAACGCGGGGCAGGTTGGTCAATTTTGTGACGCCATCCACCAGACGCGCCACTTCTTCGCTGAATTCCCGTCGTAAATCATCCAGGGTGACAGAGGTATCTTCTACCGTATCATGCAGCAAGCCGGCAATCACAACCACAGGGGGAACGCGGAGTTCAGCCAGGATTTCTGCAACTGCCACGCAGTGTGTGATATAAGGTTCACCTGATGCACGTTTTTGCCCGGTATGCGCCTGTTCGGCAAAGCGGTACGCCCTCATGATCAGTTCTCGATCAACGAGGGTGTATGAATCCGGCAATGCCTCCATCAGATTCTCTATTCGCATACCTTCGCCCTTTCTGGATTACAGTATACTCATGCTGAAGCCCGACTGGCAAGAGGTGAGTTCACGCACATATGCGCAGGGCATCATCCAGTGCGTCAAGTGAAATTTCGGTCAAACTTTGGGCCACCAGATTGGCTGAACTTAAATCCAGATGGCATGTGATCTCATTCGGAACAGCGACGCAGTAAATACCCGCAGCACGCGCTGCCAGAATACAATTGAGGGAATCCTCAAAAACAACAACAGAATCGGGGGTTGCATGTAATCGATCTACTGCGACATTGAAAAGATCGGGAGCGGGTTTAACCCTTTCCACATCCTCTGCTGTGATCAGGCAATCGAATTGATCGTATATTCCCAATCGCTGAAGATGCGTGGAAACCCAATCGAGCGGGGAACTGGACGCCACAGCCAGACTGACGCCGTTCTCATGAGCTGATTTCAACAATTCCACCACACCGGGCATCACAGCCTGCCTGGAGATTAAATCTGATTCCACTTCGCGGCGGGCAGCCAGTAAATGTTCACGAGGCAACGGAGAATGAACCAGAGCCTGCAAGTAGTCAAACGCATCGAATCGATCTGGCGAAGTGCCGATGCAATTCACCCATTTCTCAAGAGGCAGTGTCTGTCCATATTTCTGATAGACGCCTTGCCACGCCTGATACGCGGGCAATTCGGTATCCAAAATCAAACCGTCAAAATCGAATATTAAACCTTTGAGCATCATACTTTCATTTATCCTGATCCTATTGGAAGAACGACCGGCGCCCGAAAAGGCGCCGGTCGTATCGATTGTGGTTAATGCGAAGCGGTTTTTACCATAAATGTTTCTAGTCTTTTCGCATGCAGGCAAATCGAAAAATTCTTCATTGAAGGGCATCCCTTTTCATTAATTGGGTTGATTTTACTTGGTGGATGATCGTATGTCAAATGGTCTTGTAAATTAAAACACAGAGCAGCAATTGAATGCTGCCCTGTGTTTTTGAATAGACTTGATTTTAAGCCAGTTTTTCCTGACCGGCAAACTTACGATCTGGCGAAAGGAGTTTGAGAATGATTTCGTCTTCTGGCATCAGTTTGTTAAGCGCCATCCGGGTGAGCAGTTCACCAACGCCGGGACCGAGCATGAAACCCTGTCCACACATTCCTACTGCCAGCAGGAATCCTTCCACGCCTTTTGCCCAACCGATAATGGGATTTCCATCTGGCGTCATGGGATAAAGACCGCGCCATGTACGACGTACGCGGATATTCTTTAATCGCGGCATCACGTCTACCATGCGTTGAGCAATCATGGGTAGGAAAGAACTGGTTTCCTGCATATCATACCCCCAGATATTCGGCGATGGGGTGATGCAGAAGATAATTTGTCCAGTGCGGTGCTGGTAAAAGTAGTAATTGGATGAACCGGGGGAAGGGCGGATATCGACAATCATCGAATCCAGAAAGTGCGCCACAGGTTCAGTGATTGCAGATTCGTGCGAATCAGGATGGACCGGTATATCCAGATTGATCAGTTTCCCGACCTGGTTTGCCCATGCGCCGGCGGCATTAATGACCAGATCAGAAGCGTATTCTCCCCGGGTTGTTTTGATACCCTGAACTTTGCCCCCCTGTACAATGATTTCTGTCACAGGTTCGTTAAACCGAAATTCAGCGCCGGATTGCTGCGCCTGCCGGTAGAATGCGTGCGCTGCCAGCAATGAGGAAGCATTGCCATCTTCGGGTGAGAATGTGCCCCCAATCAAATCCTTCTGATTCAGATCGGGCGTCATTTTCAACATATCCTGCCGGTCGTACCAGTCGATATTCAACCCATAGGATTTTTGAATTTTCAGCAGATCCTTAAGGACCTTTTCTTCCTCTTCACGGTAGGCTACGAAGGTATAGCCACCTTCAACCCATTCGATGTCGTCGCCGAAAGTCTCCTGCCAGGTTGAAAAAATCTCGAGGCTGCGCAGGCAGAGACGAATTTTTGCCGGGTCAGAGTGCGTGGCACGGATACCGCCGATCGCCCTTTTATTTGATCCCTGACCAACCGAGGCATTGCCATCTACCACCAGAACACGCATCCCCGCTTTTGCCATTGCCCAAGCCGTGGGCGTACCAATCGATCCTGCGCCAACAATAATCGCATCATAGGGTTTATTCATGGCTGCCTCCTTCTTCCTCTTCTTCACGAACCCCCGCAAAGACGGAAAGTGGCACTTCCACAAAGATTGGGCGACGGGTTTGATCCACCACATCCGAATCTTTGATGCCCTCATCGCGGAAGAGACGGTGAATCAACGCGTTACAGGTTTTCGAACCACAGGCGCCCATTCCAGCGCGTGTTACCGCTTTGATTTCATTGATATCCCGCATTCCGCCATGGATTAACTGGCGAATCTCTCCTGCTGTGACGCGCTCACAACGGCAAACAATGGTGTCGTCACTGATATGTTCCACGTAATGATCCATGGGTTGGGTCAGACGGCTCTCTTGAATGCGAATGCCGGCGATTTCGCGTGCATATGCTCGAGGCGCCCGAACTTTGATGATCAGTGTGCGGTCACGATTCTTGATCATGTCCACGCCGATGACTTCCAAACTCCCCAATTCCTTACCGGTCGTATCCAGAACTGTGACCATATCCTTTTCTTTAATGGTTTCATAATTAAACTCAAAGGGAATGGACACAATGGGGAATTCAGGGTTGTAACGCGAATCTACAAGCGTAATTGCCAATCCGGGGCAAAACGCCACGCAGCGCTCACAAACACCACAGCAATAGCTGTTACCCAGGAATGCGGGGGTATGGCGTATGTCTTTCGGATCGACATAGATCAATCCTTGTGGGCAGATTGATGCACAGGGATTGCATGGGATTTCCTGGGAACAATGAATGACCGGAGATACACCGTATACCATATCCGGGATAAATTCCGAAGAAATGCTTCCCGGCTTGGATTTCAAGATCTCACCTGTGCGGTACCAATCTTGCGGAACCTCACCTACATTGGCGCCGAGAAAACGTGCGATTTCAAATCCTTTGATCTTCCCTGAGAATATAGCTGCGGATGCTTCTGCAATTTCTTCGGCATCTCCAGCAGCATAAGCGGGGACGTCGAATTCGCGCGCTTTGGTGAAGAATTCATTCACCGGGTCCAGACCGACAGCGATCAAAACGCTGTCACATTCAAAAGATTTTTCTGTTCCGGGGATGGGTTTGAAATTTGAATCCACCTGAGCGATGGTTACCGATTCCACATAGTCTGATCCATTCGCAGATAAAACCGTATGGGATGTGTAGATCGGAACCCCCATCCGAACGAGTTTATCTCTGTGGACTTTGTAGCCGCCGCATTCTGGTAAAGCTTCCACCAAACCAACTACGTTGATTCCAGCCTGTAACGCATGGTACCCTGCGATCAAACCGACATTACCGCCGCCCACGATGAAAAGTTTTTCAGCGGGTTTGACCAGATCGCGGTTGACGAGGG
>JBDKTF010000324.1:0-2317 GCA_039680295.1 Anaerolineaceae bacterium | reverse complement strand
CGACGGTATTGAAGAGCCTGTTTTTGGCGTCAGGCTGGATGGCACGCAGGTTTCTTACACCGGCGCCATCTATAAGCGCCCCGCCGCCACCGGCAATGATTACATCACGCTTAAACCGGGCGAGAGCATCACCTACAGCGTCAACCTTGGTGACTACTACGACCTCTCTGGCACCGGACAGTATGAAATCTTTTACAACGCCGCATCCTATAACCTCTACACCGAAAAGGGAAACAGCTCCGCCATTCCCGATTCGCTCACATCGGCATCGGTCAGCTTGAAAATCGAGGGTCGGGCAGCAAAGGGCAAGCCCACCCCGCCCCCTCCGCCCACGCCCGGCGGAAACTCTTTTAATGCCTGCACCACGGCTCAGCAATCCACCCTCGTCAATGCCCGCACGCAAGCCGCCGCGTACGCCTCTGGCGCGGAGAACTATCTGTTTGCCAACAGCACCGGCACCCTACGTTACCTGGAATGGTTCGGGGTATTCACCTCATCCCGCTATAACACCGTGAAAACGCACTTCACCAGTCTTTCGGATGCGTGGGATACTGCCGCAGTAACCTTCGATTGCAAATGCAAGCAGAATTATTACGCCTACGTCTACCCGACCCAACCCTACACCATCTACCTGTGCAAAGTCTTCTGGACCGCGCCCCTCACCGGAACCGACTCACAGGCTGGCACGCTCATCCACGAAATGAGCCACTTCAACGTGGTGGCGGGCACCGATGACTACGTCTACGGACAGGCTGGCGCGCGGAATCTGGCGGACACGAATCCGGATAACGCCGTCATGAACGCGGATAATCATGAATACTTCGCCGAGAACAACCCCGTACTGCCCTGATTGATCGGCAGCATTAAACATCAGGCCCCCCGTTTGGATCGAAAACGGGGAGCCTTTTTTCTCGTTCTGTCAGGTGACCAGGTCGCGCTGCCGCACACAAGAAGCGCGCAGACCCGGGCAGTCTAATCCACCGTGAGGGTTTTGCTCAGATTACGCGGGAAATCCGGGTCGTACCCCCGGGCAACCGCCATATGATACGACAGCAGCTGCAGCGGGATGACGGATAACAACGAGGCAAACGCCGGGTTGGACCTGGGAATGGTGATCACGTCGCTGGCGTTGGCGTTCAACCGCGAATCGGCTTCGCCAATGGCGATGGCTCTGCCGCCGCGGCAGGTGACTTCGTTGATGCCGCTCACGATCAAGGGCACATCCTCCGGTCCCACCACGAAAAGAACCGGAAAATCCCGGGTGATCGCCGAGAGCGGACCATGCTTGAATTCGGTCGAAAGCATGCCTTCGCAGTGAGCGTAGGTGATCTCTTTGAGTTTCAACGCGCCTTCCAGCGCCATCGCATACGTGGCGCCGTAGCCGAGACAATACTGGTCATTCCACGAATTGACCGCTGGAACGAGCGCCTTCACCTGCGGTTCGGTCATGGCAATGGTTTCTTCCATCAAATCCGGCAGCCGGTCGAACATCTGGAGATCCTGCCCCCCCAGCCGCGCAGCCATGTAAAGGAAGGTGACGACCTGGTTGGTGAAGGTTTTGGTTGCGGGTACGCTGATTTCATATCCGCAGCACAGGGGCAGCCATGCCGAAGTTACCCGGGTCAGCGTGGAACCGATGACATTGGCGAGGCTGAAACAGGTCATACCGGCAGCCTGCGCTCCCTGAAGCGCGTTGAGAACGTCCTTGGTTTCTCCCGATTGGCTCACGAAGATGCCGACATCCTCTGAATTGATCGCGGGCAAATACTGGGGAATGAACTGGGGCGCCAGCACCGGTGTGACGGCTTTTCTGGCAATCTGCGCAAAATATACCGCCCCCGCCAGACAGGCGTGGTAACTCGTCCCACAGCCAATGAAATATACGTTGCGCGCAGCTTTAATCTGATCGAGAATGGACTGAACATCGGCGTTGTCATTCAGCAGATGGATCACTTCTCGCGCCACGGCGGGCTGTTCGTGAATTTCTTTGAGCATGAAATGCGCGAAGCCGCCTTTTTGCACCGCCGACATCTCTTCCGTGATCAATTCTGGCGAGCGTTGGATGAGACTGCCGTCTTTGACCGAATGCAGTTCCACCCGGTCTGCCCACAGCGTAATGATTTCGCCGTCATTCAAGCGGATCACCTTGCGGGTGAGCGGCAGAATGGAGGGCAGGTCTGAAGAAACGCAGGTGAAACCATCTCCAATCCCCACCACCAGACCGGAACCTTTCTTAATGGCAAAGAGTCTGTCGTCATGGATCCGCCCGATGACAAAGGCATAATCTCCCTGAAGATCGCCGTAAGCCAGACGAATG
>JBDKTF010000448.1:0-4270 GCA_039680295.1 Anaerolineaceae bacterium | reverse complement strand
CCATGATCAGGATGCGTGGATTCTTAAGCAGGGTGCGGGCGATCGCGATACGTTGTTTTTGCCCACCTGATAAGGTGACCCCTTTTTCTCCAACGAGTGTGTTATACCCATTTGGGAAGGTCAGGATAACGTTGTGTATCGCCGCCGCCCGGGCAGCTTTTTCGATCTCTCCCTGAGAGACCTCACGACCGACCCCATAGGTGATGTTTTCGCCGATGGAGCGTGAGAAGAGAAAGGGTTCCTGTTCCACGATGCCGATCTGACGGCGCAGAAATTCACGTGAATAGCGGGTCAGGTCAATGCCGTCCAATAATATTTTCCCGGCAGTGCAGTCGTAAAAGCGTGGGAGCAAATTGACGAGACTGGTCTTTCCTGATCCAGTGGAGCCCAGGAGCGCGACAACCTGACCCGGCTTACAATCAAAGGTGATGTCTTTAAGAACGGGGTTGCCGGATTCGTATTGGAAAGAGACATGGTCGAAGGAAATCTCTCCGCGAATACCCCTGGCTGGACGGAAATCGCCATCAGTGAGAGGTTCGCGTTCTTCTTTCAAGATTTCAGCAACCCGATGATAGGATACCAATCCTGTGGACATCTGCACGATCAATCGTCCCAGATTACGCATTGGCCAGATGATCCAGATGACCAATCCTGCATACGCGAGGTAGGTGCCCAAGGTAATCTCGCCATTGATCGCCATCGTCGCGCCGAGATAAAATCCGAAGAGCATCTGCGCACCGCACAATGTGTCTGAAAGCGGCCAGAAGAATGAATGCATTCTGGCAAGACGTTTGCCGCGGCGATATTTTTCCTGATTGTCCTGATCGAACTTGTTTGTTTCGTATTCCTGACGGGCGAAGGCTTTGACCACCCGGACGCCGGTAAGATTTTCCTGGAGGGTCGTCGACAGCACAGCCTCTTGTTCTTGATACGATTCGTACGCTCGCGATACCTTGCGAAAGAAGAACATGGACATGAGGATGATGAAAGGTACCACGATGATGGACATCAGCGCCAGTCTCACATTCAAACTCAGCAGGGCTGCCAGGTTGATGACGAAGAGTATCACAATGCGCCCGGCATTGATCGCCTGATCGGCAAAAAAGCGACGCAGCGCATCCACATCCGAAGTCGAACGTTGAATCAGCTCACCTGTCTGGGTCGTCGCATGATAGGAGAAACTCAAGCGTTGAATGTGGTCATAGAGATAGTTGCGCAAGCGGCGCGTGATACCTTCTGCGGTTTGGGCGGCGAGTTTGCCGCTGAGAAAAGTGAATGAGCCTTCCAACGCTGCAAGAAGAATGAAACCGCCGCCAATCCAGATCAATGTAGAATCAAATATGTTCTTTCCGAGCACATCATCAATGAGATAACGCAAGAGCAGGTAAGTGGCTGTTTTGGCAGACGCTGCAATTCCCAGGCAAAGCGTGGCTGCCAGATATTTCCAACGAAAACCGACCATGAGACGCCAAATCCCCATCATTCGGTTGGTGGAAATACTCTCATGGAGGTTAACTGTGTCACTGGGCGAGGCATTCATCATGGTATTGCTCCTACACAGCAACCGTTGCAGTGGATTGTTGAGTGAGATCGGTTGCTCACGAAACCACGGCTGCCGTAACGGAATTAGAACATTTATTTTAGTATAGTGACGGACGATCGTCAACACATATCATAAAAACTGGTGAAATGGCTTGACAATCGCGTCTGAAAAATGTATGATTTTAAAACCGACCGGTCGGTATGAATAATTTAACTATGACCAAACAAGCACGAAGTGAAGAAACACGGATCCATATTCTGTCAGCAGCCATGTCTGCCTTTTCGCAGGAGGGTTACGAAGCCACGGGGGTGGCTGAAATCTGTTCCCGCGCCGGGGTGAGCAAGGGCGCTTTTTACCATCATTTTCCAAGCAAGCAAGCGGTCTTTGTGGCGCTGTTAAATCGTTGGTTGGATAGCTTGGACGAGATGTGGGCGAACTTACCGACCCCACAAAATGGGGGTGTGCCTGAACTGCTGATGCAAATGGCTGGCAGCGTTGGAGATATTTTGAAGTCAACCTCGGGACAACTGCCCATGTTTCTGGAGTTTTGGACCCAGGCTCGTCGGGATGAATCGATCTGGCGGGCAACGATGGCTCCCTATCAACGCTACCAGGATCGATTTGCTGTTCTGATTCAACAGGGAATTGACGAAGGTAATTTCTTGAATTGTAATGCTGAAATTTCCGCCAGGGTACTGCTTTCATTTGCAGTCGGGCTATTTTTACAGGGCGTTCTTGATCCACAGGGCACGGATTGGAAGCAAGTGGCGCAAGAGGGAGTGAGAACATTCATTGAAGGATTGAAAAGGAGAGCGGAATGATTCTGGTCACTGGAGCAACCGGGCATATCGGGAACGTGCTGGTGCGGTATTTGCGCGAACGCGAGGAAACTGTCCGCGCCTTGATTTTTCCAGGAGAGGATACGCGTCCGATCGAGGGTCTGGGCGTGGAGATGGTCGAAGGGGATGTGCTTGATGTCGAATCACTGCGGAACGCCATGGATGGGGTGAATATCGTCTACCATCTGGCGGGAGTGATTTCGATCATGCCGGGAAAATATCCTTTATTGTATCGGGTGAATGTTGGGGGAACCCAAAATATATTGCAGGTATGCAAAGAAAAAGGGGTCGAACGGCTGATCTATACCAGTTCGATTCATGCGTTGGGCGCCATTGAACACGGCATCCTTCTGGATGAACGGTTGGGATATAACCCGGATCATGTAATGGGGGACTATGACCGTACCAAAGCGCTTGCCTCTCTCGAGGTTTTGAACGCGGTCAAACGCGACGGATTGGATGCGGTGGTGGTTTGTCCAACCTGGGTCATTGGACCTTATGATTTCCGGCAGTCGGAAATGGGATCATTAATATATGGATTCACCCAGAAAAAGCCGCATTTCATCATCGACGGGGCGTATGATTTTGTGGATGTCAGGGATGTTGCAAAGGGGCAAATTCTGGCGTGTGAACATGGGCGGACGGGAGAAAGTTATATCCTATCCGGAGAAAGGTTGAACCTGGCGAATCTGGTGAACCTTGTGGAAGAAATCAATGGGGTGTGGACTTCACGGATTAACCTGCCGTTATGGCTGGCAAAAACAGCCTCGGTCTTTACACCGGCATATTATCAGTTGTTTCATGCCAAACCGCAATTTACGCCTTATTCCATTCGCACGATTACAAGTAATTCTCATGTCAGCCATGCAAAAGCGCAGACAGAGTTGGGTTATCATCCCCGCTCGTTGCGCGAAACTGTACATGATACCGTCACATGGATCACAGAGAATCAATGGCTGTGGAAACACCAGAATCAAAAATCAAGATCGTGAGCATGGTATGCATTTAAACGGCAAGAATATGGTGATTACCGGCGCTTCCAGCGGTATCGGGGAGACGCTGGCGTACATGGCAGCAAGAAAAGGTTTTCGGGTGGGGTTGGTGGCACGGCGAGAGGAACGACTGCACGAGATCGCTGCGAAAATTCGCAACGAGGGCGGGAACGCCGATGTATTTCCAGCAGATCTGATATCTCCTGTTGCGCGTACAGCGGTGTACGAAAATATCAAACAGACGTGGGGGCATGTGGATGTGTGGGTGAACAATGCCGGGATCGGCTGGTATGGTCATATCACGGACTTATCTCCAGAACTGGCAGCGAGATTAATTGACCTGAACGTCCAGGCGCCGGTGCATTTTACGCTCCTGGTATTACCGGATATGCTCGAACGTCAATCCGGTCAGTTGATTCAGGTTGGGTCGATTGCAGGTGACATACCCAGTCAGGGGGTAGCTGCTTACGCAGCAAGTAAATCGTTTATCGACAATTTTAATACCGCGCTCCATCGTGAGCTGAGACGCAGCGGTGTTTTTGCAACTGTGATCAAGCCGGGACCCGTTAAAACGGAATTCTTTGAACGGGCGATTTCTCAGGAAGGCGGACGGGCAGTTCCGGCGGAACGGTTGGCAATCAGCTCTGAACGGGTGGCTGCCGGCATCCTTCGGGCGATCGATCACCCCAAACGAACGGTTTATATTCCCTGGTATGTCGGGCTGGTTCACTGGGTGGAGTTAATCTTCAGCCCAATCATCGATGCGCTCGGACCTTTGTTGTTAAACCGGGAAGACAGGCGGCTGCGGAAAGAACGCCGCGCACAGAACAAACCTACAGTTCAATGTCAAATTCCCCCACATTGATTTGCTGCGCTTCTGAGAGTTGAATATCAAA
>JBDKTF010000539.1:0-14827 GCA_039680295.1 Anaerolineaceae bacterium | reverse complement strand
AAAGGATCAGTTGCTGCCCTTCGCGATGGCGGCGTCGATTGTGTCAAACAATGTTGTCGTGTCGGCGGTGACGCCGTTCACCAGGAAGGTGGGGGTGCCGGTTACTTTATTCTTTTCAGCGTAGGAGTTCGCTTCGAGGACGCGCTGCTGGTATTTGTTCGAGGTGACGCAGGTTTTAAAGTCAGTCATATTCAACCCCAGCGCCTCTCCGAAAGCGAGTAAGCGCACCTGGGTGTAGGAACCGGAGTTTTCCCCCGACAGGTTGGTGTAAAGCATATCGTGGTATTCCCAGAATTTATTCTGGTCGGCGGCGCAGTAGGCAGCCGCGGCAGCATCTTTGGATTCAGAGCCTTTTGCTCCGGGGAATTCATCGACGAAGCTGAAGGGTGAGAATGTGTAATACACTTCACCGGTGGCGATGTATTTTTCAACCATCGTGGATTCCACGGTTTCGAAGAAGGATTTACATCCGGGGCATTGGAAATCGGCAAACTCAACGATTTTGACCGGTGCGTTCGGATCTCCCATTGAGAGACCGTCAGCCTGCGGGCGCGGGTTGGGCGTGATGCGGGTAAACTCACCGGCAGTTTGCGCAGGGCGGTTGCCGAGGACCAACACCAAGACGACTACAACCGCAACGGCAACAATCCCAAGGATCCAATAAATGCGTCCTTTTTGCTGACGGGCTTTTTTATTCTTTTTTTGGTCATCGCGTTTACTCATGGTTTCTCCTCGCGAATTTATGTTTAAATTTTATCGATTTTCTCATAAACGGAACAGAATGTCCAGAACCAGCCTCAAGAGTTAATAAACTCTAATCCGGTTCACGGCGATTGATATACCGGGAGTTCTTCACCGGTGCGGACAAAACCCAACGCATCATAAAGCGCCAACGAGGATGTGTTATCGCTCTGGGTGTTCACCGTGATGCGCCAGGCGCCCCGTCCCTTCAATTCTTCCAACATATCTGCAACCAGCGTCCAGGCGATATTCTGGCGCTGTCGGGTGGGATGCACGGCGAGACGCGCCAGATGCGCGCTGAGCGGCGCCGCGGTGCTGATTTGATACCCGATGATTTCACCGTCGTCGGTTTCAGCCACGGTGGCATGGGCAGACTGCTCAAAGGCAAGCGTAAGCGCAGTCAGCGAATTGCACCAGAGTGGGGCAAAAGCCGCGGCATCCAGAAGCTGGACCGTGGGGAGATCGGTATAGTTCATGCGGCGCAGATGGATATGCGGTGGCATGGGGCGGGAGGCTGGAAGGGGGCTTTCCCATTCCAGCAGGACAATGCGCTGATGGGTGCTGAATCCGGAGTCGATCAGAAGCGGTTCAAACCAATCCTGCAGGGCAATGGAGACCATGCCCGCGAGGCTGGCTTGCCGCAGCTGCGCCTGCGCGGCTTCAAAGAGGGTGCGCCAGGTATACCTTAAACCGCTGCGATTGGAAGCAAACAGGCGAATCCACACCGGTTCGGGCGGATCGGGGGGGCAGGCAAAGGCTCCCACCAGGTTTCCTTCCTGCTCTGCCAATAAAAATGGCTGGCTGCCCAGCCATTCAAGCGGGGCGCGCCAGTCCAGGTGGCGGTGCAGGTAAGGTTCGCAATGCATGAACTTTGCCAGCCGACGGTAATCTTCCACCTGTGCAGCATACAGGGTAAGGGGGGGCGGCGAAAGAATCATGGATGCGCCGGTTTAACGGTTGAGCATTTTGAATGGGACTTTGAGGAGTTTTTGGAGAAATTTTTCCCGCCAGTTCAATTTGGGCTTCTGATCGAGCGCTGTTTGCATGGTTGCCATGGCTTCCATCTGCTTTCCGCGGCGCATTTGCAGTGAGGAAAGCGATTGCAATACCGTGGCGCGCAGATCGCGATCACCAGACTGTTTGAACAGGTCGGCAGACTGCTGGTAACTGTCGATGGCGGCAGGGATATCTCCAAGCGCTTCCAACGCCGCCGCCAGATTTCCAAGTGCCATACCCTGCTTCTGCAGGTCTCCTGCGGCAGCAAAGACAGCCGCGGTGCCTTCGGCACAGCGCAGGGCTGCCTGGGCATCACCAAAACGCAGCCACGCGACGCTGGCGTTATTCTTCATTTCGGCAGCGCGCGGGGCGTCACCGGTGTCGTTGAGCAGACGAGCGATCTCTTCAAATTTTTTTGCAGCATCGTCGAAGTTTTCTTCTTTATAGGCGCGCTGCGCTTCTTCAAGGTTGGCGTCAATTTCGGTCATAATCTGATTTCCCATTGAATCGAATGGATGTTCCTAATAGGTGATTTCCAGCAGACCTTCGGCAACCGCACGTAATTTTTCCACCGAAAGATCACTCAGACGGCGAGCCAGTTCAAGATAAGGACGGTTGACAGGCTTGCTGACAAATTCCTGCAACTCCTGCGGAAGATCGAGAAATTCTTCCACGGACTGCTGTTCTGAACGCCACTTTCCCACCGGACCGTGCTTATCAAAAAGTTCTGTCATCGGCAGTTTGAGCGTCTCTGCCAGGGTTTCCAGTTCGGGCAGCGGGATCGCCTCGTCACCGTTTTCATAGGCATTCAGGATGGGTTCCAGAATGTTTGTTTTTTCTGACAGCTCACTGAGGGTGAGATTGAAATTCAAGCGATGCTGACGGACCTGCGCCCCGATCATGCGCTGGCGCAGATGGGTCATGCGCGATGTGATGGGCAGAGAATGACCGGTGCTGTCTTGAGACAGGCTGACTTTGCCCCAAAAATGTTCCATGGGAATGCCGAGATAATAAGCCAGCGATTCGATTTCGGGCAGCGAAGGTGGAACGGACCCGTCTTCGTAAGCCTGATAACGCTCAGGTGTGACTCCAATCGTTGCGGCGCATTCTTCCAGACTGCGGCGGGCAGTTTGACGGGCGTCCATCAACAACAGCCCCAATTTTTTTGCGCGGATGACGCGCGATTGAAGGTTAGCACTCATAGCTTCAATTCCCTTATGAATACTGGTAGATAACGATGCAACGATTATAGCATCGTTCGCACAAGCAGGGGCGCGTCAACGGCGGTGGGTTTTGGGCGCGAGGATATCCGCCAGATTGGCGCCGAACACTTCGGGACCCAGTTTGAACCCCGCCGCTTCAATGCGCGGGTAGAACAGGGGACGGATGCCGGTCGGCTTCAATTCTCCCTGAACGATTCCATCCTGCGAAACGCCGGTCTGATCGAATTTGAAGATATCGGTCAGCACCACAGTATCGCCTTCCATGCCGGCGACTTCGGTAATGGCAGTGATTTTACGACTGCCGTCGCGCAGACGAGACTGCTGCACGACCACATCGATGGCGGAGGCGATCTGGTCGCGGATCACTTTGAGGGGCATATCCATGCCTGCCATCAGGCACAACGTTTCAAGGCGGGCGATGGAATCACGCGGCGAGTTGGCATGAATGGTGGTCAACGAGCCATCGTGACCGGTGTTCATGGCTTGCAGCATGTCCAACGCTTCACCACCGCGGACTTCGCCGACGACGATGCGATCGGGGCGCATACGCAGCGAGTTGCGCACCAGATCGCGGATGGTTATTGCGCCGCGACCTTCCACGTTGGCGGTCTTGGTTTCCATGCGCACGATGTGTTCCTGCTGCAAACGGAGTTCGGCGGCATCTTCAATGGTGACGATGCGCTCATCTTCAGGAATATAACCGGAGAGGACGTTCAGGAGGGTAGTTTTACCCGAACCGGTACCGCCAGAGATGATCACGTTCAGGTGCGAGCGTACGCATACGCGCAGGAAGTCTGCCATGCCTTGCGTCATTGATCCAAATTTGATCAACTGTTCCACGCTCAATTTGTCTTTGCCAAATTTACGAATGGTGATGGACGGACCGTCGATGGCGCAGGGCGGGATGACAGCGTTGACGCGGGAACCATCTGGGAGGCGCGCGTCCACCGTGGGGCTGTCTGTGTCAATGTGGCGTCCAAGGGGCAGGATGATGCGGTCGATCAAGCGGAGCACCTGATTGTCATCTTCAAATACCACATTGGTGCGCACCAGCTTCCCTTTGCGTTCGATATAAACCTTTCTGGGACCATTGACCATCACTTCACTGATTTCAGGATCATCCAGAAGGGGCTGGATGGGACCAAAACCGAGCAGGTCATCCAGAATATCATGAAACATCTGGTCCTTGAGGGAGCGGGGTAGCTGCACCTTGGTGCGCTGATAGACCTGTTCCAACGACTGCTGGACAGCTTCACGCGATTGGGACTGCACGGGGATGGAACCTTCCAACTCGTGCGCGAGGGTGCTGATCAGATAGTCTTTTAACTTCGCGACGTCTTGCGGACGCATGGATGAGGCAGGAAGGGTCATGCTTCACCTTCTTCTGCCGGTTTTTCTGATGTAGCCAGGTCCTGGACCGGGATCAGCCAGATGATTTGATCGCGGTTGAGGGTGAGAAAGTTCGCCTGATAAAGCGCGCCGCCCTGGGCATCCAGAACCACTGCGTTGGTCACTGCCAGAAATTCATTGGATTTGTTTAATTCATCCATCAGACGTTCGTCTGGACGTATGTAGATCTCACCATTAATGCGGTGACTCTGGGTTTGAATGATTACCGGTAGGGGGACCTTCTGGATAACATTGGTGTAAATCTTGCCTTTTTCGTCAAATTGTGTGATCACGAGTTCCTCTTTTCGTCTGCTTCAATCGGCGGCATCAGGTAACCAAGACCTGAACGGGTAACGATATGTTGGGGTGAATGGGGGTCATCTTCCAGCTTCTGGCGCAAGCGGGCAATGCTGACCCACAGAATTTCCTTATCATCAGAGTATTGCGGTCCCCAAATGGCGGTGAGAAGCTGTTCAGCGGTGAGCACTTCGCCCAGATGGTGCGCAAATTGAATGAGCAGACGATATTCTGTCGCGGATAGATAGACGGGCTTATGGTCTTTTTCGACCTCGGCGCGGGCAAAATCGATACGCAGATTACCGTGGGTGAAAAATCGTCCCTGGTTGGGGTCGCGCGTAAATTGGGAGCGGCGCAGCACCGCTCGAACGCGCGCCAGCAGTTCTGTGGCAGAAAACGGCTTGACGATGTAATCATCTGCGCCCACGTTCAAACCCTTCACCCGGTCTTCTTCTTCACCGCGGGCGGTGAGCATGATGACGGGTATGGTGGAGAACTGGCGAATCCGTTCGCAGGCGGTCAGTCCATCCAGTTTGGGCATCATTACATCCATCAACACCAGATCCGGCGACCGGCTGGAGATCAAATCCAGGGCTTCTTCGCCGTTGGTTGCGGTGATCACTTCATAGCCTTCGGTCAATAAATTGATTTGAAGCAGGCGAATATAGAGCGGTTCATCATCGACTACGAGTATTTTCGTCATGCCATTTTTCCTTCTTACATATCCATCATTGGCTGTGGATGGGATGGTTTTTGCCGGTACGGCAGGAAGACATGGAAAGCCGTTCCATCGCCAACCTTTGATTCAACGGTAATTTTTCCGTGGTGCTGCTGGACGATCTGACGGCAGATATAAAGACCCAGACCGGTTCCCCGGATGTTGATCGCCTGGTCTGGGGCACGGTAAAAACGTTCGAACAGGTGCGCCAGATGATGCTGCGGAATGCCGGGACCTTTGTCCTGGAAAATCAAATGAAGTTCATCCTCTTCGGGCAGGATGGTGATATCCAATGGAGCATTGGAAGCGTATTTGGTGGCATTATTGATCAGATTGTCAATCACCTGCCCAAGACGTTTGGGATCACCCTCGACGGGAGGCAAGGTTTCTGCGATATGAAGTTTAATTTGCAGGCTTTCCTGATTGGTGCGGGAACGGGTGATGGCATCTTTGATCAGCACATCCACCCGCACCGGCTGAAATGCCATGGGCATGGCGCCGCTTTGCAGCCGAGCGGAATCCAGCAAATTATCAATCAATTCCTCCAGCCGATCGCTTTCCTTTTCGATGATGGTCAGGAATTCTTTCTGGGTGTCTGCATCCCATGCCATATCTGTGCGCAGCAGGGTGGTGGCGTAGCCTTTAATGAAACCCAAAGGGGTGCGCAGTTCGTGGGTAATGGAGGAGACAAAATCATCCTGTAACTGCGCCTGCAGGCGTTCATTTTCCAACTGCTGGCGCAATTCCGCATCCGTTTGTTGCGCCAGGTTGGCAGAGAGAAGATCGGCGAGAAAACTTGCGAGGCGAGAATTCTCTGGGGTGTAATCGGGTCCGCCGAAGCGCGCGAATGTGAGGGCGCCGATGGCTTTGCCCTGCCGTTGGATCGGCACACCCAGTATGTAAGGCATTTCCAACCGTTCTGCGGGCGGATTTTGCAGATCTGGTTTCTGGATCACGGCTTTGTTCTGGTTGAAGACCTGTCCTGACACGGCTTCACCCCAGGAGATTTCACCACCGGCTGATCTACCGCGCCCGATGACACGCGCAAACGCTGCTTCCAACTGCCTGCCTTCATCGTCCACCAGATACACTGCCAGATTGTCAAAAATGAAGCAGGACCGCAGTACTGGAATGATCGCATCCAGCATGGCTTTCCAGTTTTCACTATGAACTGAGATCTGGTTGAGCGTGTAAAGGTTATCCAGTTCATTTTCAGGCGAAAAAGACAGCGTTTGGGAAAGGCTCACAGGTACCTCCCTTAAGCAGCGGGCGCCAACAGAAATTCAAAACGCGTTCCGGCGCCCATTTTTGATTCGACCCGGATCACCGAACCATGCGCTTCAATAATTTGCTGAACCAGCGCCAGACCCAACCCGGTTCCACCATAGTGGCGGCTGGATGAGCCATCCAACTGGTGAAATGGTTCAAAGATTTCGCCAAAACGATCGGAGGGGATGCCTATGCCCGAATCCATAACACTGATTTTGACGTAATCTTGCTCTGTGTCTGCCGTGAGCATCACCTGACCGTTTTCGGGCGTGAATTTGATGGCATTATCCAGCAATTGGATGAGCACCCAGGATATTTTTTCTTCGTCTGCATGCACATTGGGCAGATGCGGAGCGATTTTGACATTGAGCGTAATTTTACGATCGTGGGCTTTGCCGGTGGAACGATCCACGGCAATTTTGAAGAGATCTTCAATCCGGATATCTTTCCAGATGAGGGTAAACTCGCCTTTGGAAGCGGCGGAAAAATGGATGAGGTCTTCGATCTGTTGTTCCAGGCGGGTGGAGGAACGCTGCAGAACATCGAGAGCGTTTTTTTGCTCTGCGTTGATCTCTCCCAACGATCCAGAGGCGATCAACTCAAGGTATCCCTTGATGTGCGTCATGGGAGTGCGCAGTTCGTGGGAGATATTGGCGACGATATTGGATTGAAGCTGGTTCATCTCCGAGAGTTTCTTGAGGGCATTTTGTAATTCTGCGGTACGCTGCTGCACACGTAATTCCAACTGGGTGTTGGCGTCTTGAAGCGCCTGACGCAATTGGAGGATCTGTTCGGTAACAGCGTGGTCGAGCGTGGGACGATCAATCAATTGTAAATCGATCAGCGCCTGTCCAAGCAGGCATTCTTCTCCACTTTCGCGCAACTCGCGCTGCCGCTGCAATGCTTTTTGAAGGTCGTTTGTTTGGATGATGTTCTTTTCTACCAGGTAGTCACCCAGACGGGGCACCAATACTTCCGGGGTTAATTGGGATTGCGTAACCATAAAATGTTATCCTTTAAGGCTTTATTTTTCCCATACCCAGTCGCCTGCCACCATGGTTGCAATGAGGCTCATGCGATAAAGGTCCATTGGATCGCATGTGAAGGGGTCGGTTTGCAGGGCGATCAAATCGGCAAAATATCCGGCGCGCAACATTCCCGCACGATTTTCCCAACCGGCGGCATAAGCGGCGCCCGTGGTATACGCACGCAAAGCAGCATCGAGGGAGATGCATTGTTCGGGGCGCCAACCTTCGGGAGAGGGATCTCCATTGGCGCGGCGCCGGGTGACAGCGGCGGCGATTCCCCAGAAGGGGTTGGGGACTTCCACCGGCGCATCTGAACCAAACGCCAGCGCTGTTCCCTGCCGGAGCACGCTGTTCCAGGCATACGAAAGCGCGGCGCGAGCCCCCCAATGGCGATCGGCGATAAACATATCCGACGTGGCGTGGACGGGCTGCATGGAGGCGATGACGCCCAGACTCGCCAGGCGGGGTAGGTCATCGGGGTGCAGCACCTGCACATGTTCCAGTCGGTGGCGCAGCGCGGGCAGGTGATTCTGGCTTTCGTAGGCGCGCAGTTGTTCGTAGGCGTTGAGCACTTCATGATTCGCGCGGTCACCAATGGCGTGAATCGCCAGGCTGATGCCGCTGCGCGCTGCCTGAACACCCACTTCGTAGATTTCTTCAGCATCCAGCATTAACATACCGTTGTAATCGGGTTCGCCTTCGTAGGGCTGCAGCATGGCTGCCGTGCGCGGACCCAAAGCACCATCAGCAAACAATTTAACCGAACCGATACGCAGCCAGTCGCTGCCGAAACCGCTGCGCAAACCGATCTGGACGGCATGCGGCATGTCTTCGAGGGGAATGCTTTTGACCACGCGCAGGCGCAGTTCACCGCGCTCTTCGAGCATTTGCAGCGCCACAAAACTGCTGCGGCGGTCATAATCGTGCACGCCGGTCAACCCCATGCGCCAGAGAACTGTCTGGGCATCGCGAATCATGTCTGCGACTGCGGTTTCATCGGGCGGGGGAAGCTTTAATTCGAGCAGCAGCACGGCATTTTCCAGCAAAATGCCGGTGGGCGTTCCATCTGCTTCGCGCGGCAGGCTGCCGCCTTCGGGGTCGGGCGTGGCGGCGGAAATGCCGGCATAGCGCAGCGCAGCCGTGTTCGCCCATGAGGCGTGCAGAGATTTGGCGGTGAGGTAAACAGGGTTATTGGGCGCGGCGGCATCCAGATCCTGACGCGAGCCGTAGCCCTCCGCCCATAGATTCTGGTTCCAACCGTGTCCAAAAATCCATTCGCCGGGCGGGGTTTTTCGGGCGCGTTCCGCCACCCGGCGCAGACATTCGGCGCGGGTATCGGTCTCGCAATCCACGTATTTCAGCGAACGGGCATAATTTTCGAGATGGATGTGGGCATCCGTCAGACCGGGAAGAAGGACGGCGCCCTCCATGTGACGCAGGCTGGCGTGCGCACCGAAGGCATCCAACAGCTCAGCATTGCTGCCGACAGCCATCACGCGCCCATTCTCCACCGCCACGGCTTCTGCCTGGGGTTGGAGCGGGTCGAGCGTGTGGATGCGGGCATGGTGCAGAATGAGCATATTATTCCCCCAAAATGCGTCCGATCAGCGTATCCAGTTCCTCATCTGAATAATAATGGATGACCAGGCTGCCGCCTTTGGCGCCGTGGTTCAGGTTGACCCGGGTGCCCAGATGATCGCGCAAACGCTCTTCAATGGCTTTGATTTCGGGCACCTGATCGGGTTTGGCTTTTCGGGGCGGACGTTCACCGCTTAATTTGCGCACCAACTCGTCCGTCTGCCGAACATTCAAACCATTCACGACGATGGTTTGCAGGGCGGCGAGCTGAGCCTGGGACGTTTGCAGCGCCAGCAGGGCGCGCGCGTGTCCTTCGGTGATGCTGCCAGACGCCAGCGCCTGACGCACCGTTTCGGGCAGGTCGAGCAGACGCATCGTGTTGGTCACTGTGGAGCGGGATTTTCCCACCCGCGCGGCAATTTCTTCATGGGTGAGGCTGAACTCGGTGGTCAACTGACGGTAGGCTTCAGCGGATTCCAGCGGCGAAAGATCGGTGCGCTGGACGTTTTCGATCAGCGCCAGTTCCAATTGCTGCTGTTCTGACGCAGCGCGGACGACAACCGGCACCGATTCGAGCCCGGCGAGGCGGGATGCCTGCCAGCGGCGTTCACCGGCGATGATCTGATAAATGTCGGACTGCGGAGTGGTTGTTACGATGAGCGGCTGGATGACGCCGTGTTCTCGAATGGACGCTGCCAGTTCATCCAGCTGCTGAGGATCCATGGCGGCGCGGGGTTGATAAGGGTTGGGGACGATCTGATCCAATCGCAGATAGGTCACGCCATTTCCGGGGGTTGCGTCGCCGCCGGGGATGAGCGCGTCCAGACCTCTGCCGAGACCCGTTTTACGTGCTGTGGACACCAGACACCTCCTCGATCACCGGGATATGCAATCCATCGCCTTCGAGCAGTTCGCGCGCCAGCGCCGAATAGGCTTTGGCGGCATGTGAATCGGGGGCGTGGGCAGAAATGGGCAGTCCAAACGAGGGCGCTTCCGCCAGACGGATGCTGCGGGGGATGACCGCATGGAAGACCTGGTTGGGGAAGAAACGGCGCACTTCATTGACCACGTCAGACGCGAGCTTGGTGCGTCCATCGAACATGGTCAGAACCACACCGCGCACATGCAGATCGGAGAAAAGCGAGCCGCGCACCCGGTTGAGCGTCTGCGTGAGCTGTCCAAGCCCTTCGAGGGCGAGGTATTCGCACTGCACCGGGATGATCACGCCGTTTTTGGCGGCGACCAATCCGTTGACGGTGAGCAGACTGAGGGAGGGCGGGCAGTCGATCAGGATGTAATCGTACCGGTCGGTGAGCGGCGCCAGCATGTCGCGCAGGCGGGTTTCGCGGTGCTGCATTTCCACCAGTTCCACTTCTGCGCCCGCCAGTGCGGGCGAGGAAGGCAGCAGGGACATCTTCAGACGCGGATTGTGCAAAATCTGGGATGCCGGGGGCTGCGCACCGATGAGGGATTCGTAGACACCGCCTTTGACGGTGTTTTTATCGATGCCGAGGCAGGATGTGGCGTTGGCTTGTGGATCGATGTCCACCAGCAGCACCCGCTGTCCGTAATATCCCAGGTAGGCACCCAGATTAATGGCGGTTGTTGTCTTCCCTACGCCACCCTTTTGATTGACCACTGTGTAGATACGTCCCATAGAAACCCCGGTTTCCGATGTGTTTAGTTGAGATCCAATTGATTTTTTACGACTTCATACAGAAAAGTCTGCACTTCTTCTGTGGTGGGCACGCCAAGGAGTCCGCGGCGGGTAACGGACAGAGACGCCACCTGATTGGCGAACCGCGCCGCTTCCCATGGGTCGCGGGTGGTGTAAAGACGCGTGAAGAAGGCGGTGGCAAAAATATCACCCGCTCCGGTGGAGTCCACCTCGTCTACGTGGGGCGGCGAAAAATGGCGCAGATCGCCGTTCCAATAAACACGCGCCCCGGCAGCGCCTTCAGTGACCGCCAGAACCCGGATGGAGGAAGCCATTTCTTCGATGCGGTCTTCGTTACCCTGCACATCTTCCAGACTGATCACCGCGGCGCCCGCCTGCTGCAATACATAAGTGGCTTCAGGCCATTCCGCCGGCAGAACCCGGTTCTTTCCATCCCAGCGACGCAGCCAACCCTGCGGGGTCAGCCCCACCAGGGCGTTGGGGAATGCCCTGACCAGCGTGGGTTCCACTTCCTGCGCCACCGGTCCCAGGTGAACGATGGCGGCATTGCGCCAGGATTCTGGAATGATGGGCAGGTCGAGCGTTTCCGCTGTGTGGTACAGGTACTGGATGCGCCCCTCGGGCGTGGCGATGTTTTCGAAGGTGGTGCTGTGTTCCGCGGGAAGAGCCGCGATTTGTATGCCGTTAAAGATATCCAACGAAATGTCCGGCGCGAAGGAGGTTACGATGCCCACGCGCCAACCCAAAGCGCGGGCAGTGAGCGCCGCATAAGCAGCGGTTCCACCGGGGATGGGTCCCGCCGGGGTGATATCCTGTGTAATGTGTCCGATGACCAGATAATCAATAGGCTCTACCGATGAGAGATTAAACATAGAAAAATTATACCTGAGATTGGATTCCCGCTGTTCGACTATTCGTTGCGGAGGTCTCCAAAAATCCTTTCGTCGTCAGGGTCAGTGGTTTGAGAGAGCGAAGGAAGGGGGATGTCGAGAGAGGAGGAATCCAAACCAGGGGTATCCTCTGTGGATTGTTCCCCGCTGGCAGGTAAATTGCGCAGCGCTTCATCCATGGTGGGGTTTTCACGGCGCATTCCAGGAGCGAGCGCACCGCAATAGGGACATAAATTCCATGCCAGGTCCATCAATCGTCCGCACTCGTGGCAGGGTTTCTTCAGCCGGGTGTGACAGTTGGGGCAAATGCTCCAATCGTCGCGAATTTTGCGGCTGCATCCCGGGCAAAGCGCCGTTTCTTCGACAGCGGTGAGCAGGGCTTCCTCTTCGAGGGTGCGCTGATATTCTTCTTCCAGGGTGTGGACGGGGCGCACGATCAGGTAAATCACGATCCCCGGCAAGAAGAGAACACCCACCACCAGCACCGCCAGAATCCGCGCCAACGGGTCACGCGACCGGCTGCGAATATCGCGGAATGTCCAGATCATCAAACTCAGCCACAGGGCGGCGGCAAAGGCAGCGCCCAGGGCGGTGACGATCAAAAATGTGGTGTTCATGGCAGTAGGATTGAGAGACATAGGCTGCTCCGTATAGACGTGATTATAGCATGGAAGCCCAAAGGCATAGGCTGCGAAGGGGTACAGCCTTGCCGTTCTGTTGGTCTTGTTGTATAGTGGTGTGCACAACTGAAATATCGACCACGGTCTCAATCAGGGGAGGGATGGATGCCGATACGCGAATACGCGACTTCCTATCGAATCACTGATCTGGAATTGAGTGAACGCCCGCGCGAACGGCTGGCGGCGGAGGGTCCAAACGCATTGAATTCAGCGGAACTGCTGGGCATTCTGCTGCGGGTGGGCATACCGGGAGAGAACGCGGTGCAGATGGGGGATCGTTTGTTAAGAGAGATGGGCGGGCTGTCTGGGATTCAGCGCCTATCGTTCGATGAACTCTGCTCGCAGCGCGGGTTGGGACCGGCGAAGGCGGCGCAGATCAAAGCAGCAATCGAGTTGGGACGGCGGTTGACGTCAACGTCGCCTGAAGACCGCCCCACCATTCACAGTCCGGCGGATGCGGCGGCGCTCGTGCAGTACGAGATGGGCGCTCTGGAGCAGGAAGAACTGTGGGTGATGCTGCTGGATACGCGGAACCACGTGGTCCATACCGAACGCCTGTATAAAGGATCGCTCAACACATCCATGGTTCGGGTGGGCGAGGTATTTAAAGCAGCCATCCGGCGCAACTGCAACAGCATCATTATCTGCCACAACCATCCCAGCGGCGACCCTTCGCCCAGCGCTGAAGATGTGGCGCTGACCCGGTCCCTGATCAGCGCGGGCAGGCTGCTGGATATCGAGGTGCTTGACCATCTGGTGATTGGCGCAGGACGGTTCGTTTCATTAAAGGAACGCGGATCAGGCTTTGCCTGATCGCATGGAAAAGGTGGACATGGCGGAAGATCAGATCATCTTGATTCCCAGACAGGGGAGCTGGACATGGGTGCGGGCAGCCCGCGATTACGCGCTGGCGTTCGGTCCCAACCTGACGCCTGACCCGGACACGGCGGGAAGATATCGGTTTCCCAACCAGACGGTGACGGTGGCGCTGGCGCCAGACGCCTACCCGGTGCAGGGTGATATTGTGCTGTGGTTTCGAACGCATTATCCGCAGGTGCGGTTGGATGTGGTGAAAGCAGAGACGCCCGAGGCTTTCAAAGCCTATCTGGCAAAACGTATCGCCGCGAAAGACCGTTACGCGCAGCCCGACCAGCCTTTCCGCCTGTACTGGCCCACAGATTACCTGCTGATCACACAGCCATACGGTGTGCACCCAGAAATTTACACCCGCTTCGGGCTGCCGGGACATGAAGGGCTGGATATTCGCGCGCCGCACGGTTCTCCGGTGTATGCCGCCGCGGCTGGAGAGGTATATCAGGTGCATGACAACCCGAAGGACCATGCTTACGGGAAACATGTACGCATTCGCCACCGCGATGGATACCGGACGATCTATGCACATCTGGCGCGGATTCTGGTGCGGGAAGGTCAGCCGGTGAGCGCGCGGCAGTTGATCGGCGAAGCGGATTCAACCGGCAATTCCACCGGCAGCCATCTGCATATCACTTTGAAGAAAGACGGCGCCACGGCGGCGGGATTGACGCGTTTTCCCAAGGATATTCTGGACCCCACGCCGTTTCTGGTCTGGCAAAGCACCGCCGATGCGATCTCCACGTCGCAGCCGTGCAAGGTGGGCGTCAACTGCCTGGATGAACTGCAGGAGGCGGACCTGAAGGCGTTGAAACAGGCGAAGGTGGAGGCGGTCAAGTTCCCGCAAGCGCTGTCGAACCGGGATGTACAGGCGCTGCGGCAGGCGCTGCCGGAAGTCTTCACCGTGTGCCGTTTGAGCGTGGAGATGAGCCGCGAAGCTGTATCGCCAGACGCATTCGTTGCGGCTGTGAAAACAGACCTGACGCGTTTGTATGGGCTGGGGGTGCGCGACTTTGAAATTCACCACGAACCGAATACACAGACGTGCGGGTGGGGGCGAAGCTGGCGCACCGGAAGCGATTTCGGTGAATGGTTCCGACAGGTTCTGGGATCGGTGCGAAAGCTGGCGCCGGAAGCGCGCTTTGGTTTTCCGGGATTGATGCCCGGCGAAGGGGTGGAAGGTCAGCGGGAAGACGCGGATACTTTTTTAGACGGCGCGGATGACGCAGCCCTCTCAGCGGATTGGGTGGGGGTGAACTGCTTCTGGTCTTCGCGGGCAGAGATGATCGCGCCGGAAAAGGGTCGCAGTTTTGAATTGTACCGCCGCCGGTTTCCGCAGTCTGTGTTGATGATCACGGAATGCGCCAACGTCAATGAAAACGCAGATTTCCCATTGCGCGGAAGCGAGCTGGTGGACTATTACCGCGATCTGCGCGGACGGGCAGGAATTACGGCTGCGTTTGCCAATAT
>JBDKTF010000008.1:0-6150 GCA_039680295.1 Anaerolineaceae bacterium | reverse complement strand
AATTCAGATGTTGTTCTTCGGGAACTAAATCGGATTGGTAGATTTACTAGCGAAGATATTGAAGAAAAAAATATCGGTCAATTCCAAGATAAGGTATTTTTTCGTATTAAGAAATTACGTTGGGATCAAGTCTACTCTTTTTGTGAGCGTTTATATTCAAAATTACTCAAAGATGTTGGCTATGATTATGAAACCTACTATCAAAGCATTGCCGAGGTTCAGGCTTACTTTACAGATGAAATAAATCTGATAATGGAGGAAGAAAATTTAGCTTTTCATTTTGTAGATGGCCAATTTCACCGACGAGGAAGAGCTCAAACTCAAAAAGCATTTGAACGGGTGGGTTCTGTTTTAGTTGACCCAAAATTAAATGAGGTCAGGAATCATTACAATAAAGCTAAAAAGTTTTTTGATGCTCGCCCTACCCCGGATTCAGAGAACTGTGTAAAAGAAGCTCTTTGTGCATTGGAAGCTTGCATTGAAATCCTTACTTTGAAAAATGCGTCGAAAGACTTTGAGAAAACTATAAAACAATTACAAGGTAATGATCTAAGTCAAATACCATATCCTATTGGCGAAAGCATGATTAAGCTTCATGGTTATCGCGGCAGCGGTCAAGGAGTTGCTCATGCTTCACTTCAAGGAAATAAAGTTGAATTAGTTGATGCAGAGTTAGTTTTAAGTTTAGTCGCTGCGTATATTACTTATCTTGTGGACCTTTTTCCACCGATAGAAAACATACCATTTTAATAGTTTCTGTAAACAAAATTTATATCGAAAAGTTCTCCTTTTGTTGCGAAGAATGAATTTGGAAATGATGAAGTTAACCAATTTCGGATTTATATATAGTCGAGCAAAGGAAGTCACTCATAAGCTATACAAATTTTTTTGATGCCAAAATAAATCTGTCTATCGAATACCAGTAAATACTTTCTCTCTTTGTAAGTCTTCATCTGAAAGATAAAAACGCTCTTGGTTGACCCAACCGCGGAAGTCCGGCGGTAAGGTCGGCGGTGGTTCCGCAGCATTCGCTGGTCGATGCTGATGAGTGGAGGGGAGAGCCATCACCTCGGTCATCTCCTAAAGATAGCGTGATATGAAACCGTTTGAAGAGTGGTTTTTTTCACTACGAAAACTGCCCATTTATTCCGGGTTGTGAATATGTAGCGGGTGTGATCATTCCTAGTTGAAAAACCTTATGCTCCTTCAATTAATCCATCCGGTTGTTCCTTGAAAATGTTATACTCATTCTGATAGTTTCTCCCGTTTCTCTTTCTCCAGGAGGTGCGCGGATGGCTGACTCAACTGCGGAGGTCCGGCAGGTTTTGCAGCGCTTTCAGGAGGGGTACCTGGCGCGTGACGTCGCCCAACTGGATGCGTTCATGGCGCTTTTCGCGGCGGGTGACGGGATCGAGCTGATCGGGATCGGCGCGTCGGTGCGCAATCAGAACGAGTGGTTTGAGGGGCGCGCGCGCATTCGCGAGATCGTTGAGTCCGACTGGCGCTACTGGGGGGATGTGCGTCTGGCGGTGGAGGATGCCAAAATCACCGTTTGGGGCGAGGCGGCGTGGCTGTCGACGATCGGCGCCATCCTGCAAACCGACGATATCCAATCCGATGAAGTGACCGGTTTCACACTGAATCAGATGAAGGAAATGCTGGCGGATGAGCGGCTCAGTCCACGGCAGAGGCTGGTGGAAGCCGCGCACTTTGGCGTGCGGCGCTGGCGCGAGCGGGAGAAGCCGGCGGGGTACAGCTGGACATTCGTTTTCACCGCAGTGCTGGTTCGGCAGGAGGGTCAGTGGCGCTTCCACACCATTCACTGGTCGATGCCGGTGGCTTGATTGAGGAGCCCTCACCTTGATTCTTTACCGGGGAGGGGATGCCTGCGCTGGCGGATGATTTGCGTCGGCTGCACCCTTTAAGGTCTTGATTTATTTTAAATTTGCCCTATAATAGATTGAGTGACTACTCAATCTCCACCTCCCGCAAGTACCGAAAAGAAGATCCTGGACGCGGCATTGAAAAAGTTCGCCGAAAAGGGTTTTTCTGCCAGCACTGAGTCGATTACGAAGGAAGCCGGAGTATCGACCGGGATTCTTTTCCATTACTACAAAACCAAGAATGATCTGATCATTGCCCTGTATGCCGATTTCTACCTGGAATATCTTCAGGGAACCCGGCAGCTGCGCAAGGCAATCGATACGGTTGAGCCGGAGGAATTTGCGGCGATCCACAGGCAGGCGTTTTTCGAAGGGGTCAACTGGTGTCTGGATAACTGGGATAAATTCCAGTACATCCAACTGGTGGAGGGCTCCCTTCTGCTGAACAAATTCCGGCTGGAGGATGACGCACGGTTTAAGGAGATGTTTGCTGCCATCATGGAGGTGCTGCAGATGGGGGTGGAGCGCGCCTTGTTTAACCCGCTGCCTCCCGAATTCATTATGAGCAATATCTACGCGATCACCAATTCGGTGGCGAAATATCTTCACGAGAATGAAAAGTACCGGCATGATCCTGATTTTATGGAACAAACCTGGAATATTTATTGGGGAGCCGCAGCAAAGTAGGAAAGCGATATTTTTTTACACAGTATTGAGTGACTAGTCAATCATAATTTAAGGAGGCAAACACCCTCAACCTGTTTTCTATACGCCTGATTTTCAGGCTCAACGCATGTCCATCTCGTTTATTTCGCACGGAGGAAAAATGGCAAACAATCAGTATGACGTAATCATTATCGGAGCCGGACAAAATGGTCTGGCGGCTGCAGCCTATCTGGCTAAAGCCGGGTTGAAAGTGGTGGTTTTGGAACAGAACGACTACGCCGGAGGAAATCTGGCTACCAAGGAACTCACCCTGCCCGGTTTCAAGCATGATATCGGCGCAACCCAGGTTAACTTCGCCATGGGCAACCCGATCATCGCGCAGGATGAACTTGGTTTGATGAGCAAGTACGGTTTGGAATTGATCAAGAGCCGCGAACCCATGATCACCAGTCTGTTCAGCGATGGGACAGCCATGCACAACTATTCATCCATGGATACTGTCTGTGATGAAATTGCCCAATACTCGCAGCATGATGCGGACGCCTATCGCAAATTTACCGAGTATCTCTTTCCCATGCTGCCGCTCCTGGCAGCCGGTATGTTCAATGCTCCCCCCAAAATGGGGCTGTTCTTCAACCAGCTTGACCAGACCAGCATTGGTCAGGAAATGCTTAAATTAATGTTCATGAGCGCATGGGATCTTGCGAGTCAATGGTTCGAACATCCCAAAACCATGGTTCACATGATCAATTTCCCAACCGAAGCCATGGTCAACCCGGAACAGGCTGGCTCAGCATATTATCTGCTGGCAATGGTCCCCACGCAGCACATCCCCGGCAGCGGAGCCACCTATCCAAAGGGCGGCATTGGCAACCTGATCAACTCACTGGTGCGCTGTTATGAAGCCCAGGGCGGGACCCTGCTGACCAGTCAAGAAGAGGTCAAGATCACCACAAAAAACGGCAAGGCAACCGGCGTGGTTTGTGCGAACGGAGAGGAATTTACCGCCCGCAAAGCCGTCCTCGCCATGGTGGATCCCCGACTTGCGCTCAATAAATGGCTTGACACGCCCCTGTCTGCTGATCTCAGGGAAAAGATTGCCAGAATCACGAACCCGGCATTTTCTGGCATCATCTCGCATGTTGCACTTGACCAGGACCCCGTTTTCAAAGTGGGCGGCGCAGCCAATCAATCAGAATGTCTGGAAATCCTTCCCGCGTCACTGGCGGAGTTCCGCAAATACTTTGACGACCTGCGTTACGGTCTGCTGCCGAAACCCTCCAGGTTTGTGAACTTCGTCATGTCCAGGGTGGACCCGACCCGCGCACCGGAAGGGAAGGCGGTCTTCATGCAGTGGCAGTACGTTCCCTATTTTCTGGCTGACGGCGGTCCGGCGAAATGGGACAGCATCAAAGAGGAAGTCAGCAATCAATCGATGGAAGCGTTCTTCAGCCACACCACCAATCTTTCCTCGAAGAACGTTTTGGGAAAGAAGGTACTGTCTCCGCTCGACCTGACCCGCATCAATCAGAATAACGTGAACGGACAGGTGCTGGGTCCGGCGCCCTACCTGTATCAAAACCTGGCTTACCGCCCTGTGCCGGAACTGGGTCAATACCGCACCCCGGTCGAAGGGCTCTACGGCGGCGGGCAATCCTACCATCCCGGCGGCGGAATCACGCTCGGCGGTCGCGCTACGGCGCAGATCATCATGCAGGATCTTGGCATCGACTTCGACGACGTGGTTGGGTAAACCGCAGCGGTCAATTCGCTGTAGCGATGCTTTCGCTTGATACTGTCCAGCCGCTTTTCACACCCCCGAAGGGCGGCTGGAATCAATACTTGAAATTGAGGAATTAAGTATGACCCTTATTCTAAATGCGCTTATCATGGTCGTTGGCGCCTGGCTGGCAGTCTCACCTTTCGTTCTGCATCGATCAGGCGCGGCAAGCATCGTCCTATGCGCGGCAGTTGGTTTGGCTTCCATCCTCCTGGCTCTGGTAAGCATTCGAAAGCGCTCCGCCCAACTGCCTGCCGCTGCAGGCGTCCTGCTGGGCATGATCCTGTTTCTTTGGGGCGTTTTCATCGCCCGCCTGACGGGTTCGTCGGCTGGCGCGAATGAGATCGTTGTGGGATTGGTATTGGCTTTGCTGAACCTGGTTGTACTGCCCTTTCAACTGGATGTTAAAAAAGTGGAGTTTTTCAATCGCAACGGCGGCGAACTGGCAACCTTCAGCCAGATTCGCATGAAAAACGATAATATCCTTGCGAAAGCTGTGCTATTGGGTTCCATGCCTGAAACAATCTATATGTATCCCGAAGAGATCTGCAAAGCCATCGCTCTGATGGATCCCAAAGTGATCCTTTCACTCCCGTCCATTCTGTTTCAGGGCTGGAAACGTAATCGAAGCAAGACTCACAAAACTGAGTGAGAATTGGTTTTAAAAAGGAGCTGCAAACCCATTGGCTTGCGGCTCCTTTTTTGCCGATATTCCGCACAACGTATTCGAGATGATAACTGACCGGGGTCGATGCCGGTGGATTGATTGGGGAGTCCTCACTCCGATTCTTTACCGGGGGGAAGAGAAGCTTTTCAAGCCACCGGGAACGCGCCTGGATGAGCCAAAAAGCCTGGTCCAGATTAATATGGCAGTCGATAAACTTTTCGCAACGTTTCAGAAATGCCCAGCTGGATGTTGCTAAATTTGACGGCGGCATGGCGAAAGTCTGAAACCTCGATCATGTAGTCACCGGGTCCGGCAATCAACTGTGCGATTCCATTCTTGTTGGTTTTCAGCTTCCATTCGCACCGATCCGTGGAAACCGGTTTGCCCTCAGAATCCTTTCCCTGGGATCGAAGCGTGATCTGGGCGCTTTTAGGTGCCTTCCCATTTTTTAACAACAGTTCAATCTGGAGTTTGGACAGGGAAACCGTGATCTCGGTATTTTTCTCCTGAGTAATGGAGAATGGCAGTGATTCCACAGGCGCGCCAGACGCGTTCAGGCTTTGTACTCCCCACTGGCACATCAATTGGTTTCCGGCGTCGGAAGCGTCTGCGTTGATTGCGATGTAATTGCCCGGCGCAAGCTTCGCTTCGAGGATTCCATCCTCGTCAGTGTGGTAGATTTTCGGATTCGTGGCGCTTTCGGCCGCGGACCATTGACCGGCAGCGTTCTCTTTCGCTTTTACAAAATAAAAGGATAGATCTTTCATGGGTTGATCATCCACCAGAAAGTGAAGATGGAGCTCTCCGGCAGCTTCAGATTTGGCGGGTGTATTTACTGCCGTGGAAACCGCCGGGTTTATTTTGATCAAATCAAGCGGTGTGGGCGTCTGTGTAGGCGTGCGCAGCGCCGCCGCATTGTTGAGAAGCGCCGTGGTGGGTTGGACGCTGGCTGTGGCGGCTGCCGGTGTGCCTGGCGCTGCGGTGGTGTTTTCCATGCGCGCGGGAGTGGCTGTGCCTACTTCGGTGCGTTCCATGCGGGTGGGTGTGATGGTGCTCGCCGCTTCGATTTTGATGGGCGCCAGTGTGCCCGCCGCAAAGAATTCTTCACGGGTTGCGAGTACGGTCTGGACGATCACTGTTTCTCTGCCGGCGGC
>JBDKTF010000121.1:0-2759 GCA_039680295.1 Anaerolineaceae bacterium | reverse complement strand
TATCGAAGGTCATATCGTCGCAGAGTAAACGATCGCCATACGCTTTGGTGACATGCTCTGCCCTGACCACCACGTTTCCCAATCGCGGACCGGGCGGAATGTAGATTTCAAGTTCGCCGCGGACGCGGTCTGTATCCTGATTGAGCAAATTCGTATAGGCGGTAATACGCGCCTTCCCTTTTGCCTGCCGGGCTTTAGGCGCCATGTGAATCCAATCCAGTTCGCGCGCAAGCGTCTTCTGGCGTTGGGATTCTGTCTTTTCCTCCTGTTCCAGGCGGGTCTTTTTCTGTTCCAACCAGGAAGAATAGTTCCCTTTCCAGGGAATGCCGTAACCGCGGTCCAACTCCAAAATCCAACCGGCTACGTTATCGAGGAAGTAGCGGTCATGTGTCACCGCAATCACGGTGCCGGGGTAAGAATGTAGATGGTTCTCCAGCCAGGCAACCGATTCGGCGTCGAGGTGGTTGGTCGGTTCGTCCAAAAGTAAAATGTCGGGTTGCTTCAAAAGTAAGCGGCAGAGGGCAACCCGGCGGCGTTCCCCTCCTGAGAGGACATTAACAGGAGTATCTCCTGACGGGCAGCGTAATGCGTCCATTGCCAGTTCCAGGCGGCTGTCCAGGTCCCAGGCGTTGAGATGATCCAATTGATCCTGTAATTCTCCCTGCTGTTGTATTAGATGGTCCATTTCTTCAGTGGATAGGGGTTCGCTGAAACGCTGATTGATTTCATCAAAGCGGTGTAGTGCATCCACAATTTCCTGCGCACCCTCTTCAACGACCTGTCGTACGGTTTTTGCATTGTCCAACTGGGGCTCCTGCTCAAGAAAGCCAATGCTATAACCGGGAGAGAGAATGGTTTCGCCGATGTAATCTGTGTCTACGCCCGCCATGATGCGCAGAAGGGAGCTTTTGCCCGCGCCGTTCAAACCCAATACGCCAATCTTGGCACCGTAAAAGAACGAAAGCGATATATCGCGAATGACCTGTTTGTTGGGAGGGTAGATCTTTCCAACCCCCACCATGGAATAGATGATTTTATCCGGCATGCTTTTCCTGACCTGTTTGGTGAGATGTAGAAATTATAACAGTAAGATCTAAGGTCGATGAAAAAATCCGCGTTTAATTCGATGATCCAGGGAGTTATGGTATGATGAGCGGTTGGATCAATCTTATGAACACTCCTCCTACATCCAGTGAATTTACCATTCCTTTACGTTATGAAACCGACCGGCGCAGTCCGGTCCGGTGGATATGGTCGCATACCATTCAACAGTGGTGGCTGATCGTTATTGTTCTGTTGGGAGCCTTTGGGAACGCTGCATTGGCGGCAGTTGCGCCAATGTTGACCGGTCAGGCATTCAACACTGTGCTGCAAGACCCCAGTCAGACACAAGAACTGCTCCGCCTTGCTTTGTTAATCGGCGGTTCGCAAGTCATTCGAGGAATTTTGCAATTCGGGCGCAATTTTGGATCTGAAGTGATGGCGCAGCGGATGGAAAAGAATATCCGCAATGAGCTGTATAGCAGTTTGCTTGGAAAAAGCATGACCTTTCATAGTCTGCAACCCGTGGGCGACACGATGGCGCGGGCGACCAATGATGTGCGTGAAGTGAATTTTCTATTCAGCCCGGGTTTGAACATGGTCATTGGGTCGTTCCTGTTTTTACTTATGCCAATTGCCCTCGCTGGAAAATATCATCCCAGTTTGATTATTATTCCGCTTGTTTTTTTGATTTTGTACGTCGTGGCATTGACAGGGTATCTGAAAGTGCTGCATCCAATTACGGATGCGGTTCGCGAAACATTCGGAAAACTCAACAGCCGTTTGGCTGAGGCTCTGGATGGCATTGAAATCGTAAAGGCATCTGCGCAGGAAGATGAAGAGGTCAGCCGCTTCAAAACAAATGCCCGCCGTTTTCGGGATGCGTCTGTTCGGCAGGGAGATGTGGAAGCCCGGTTCATTCCATTGATGTTGTATGGGATTGCGCTGGCGTTGGGATTGCTGCACGCACTTCTCCTTTTCCGGCAGGGACTGCTAAATATTGGCGATGTGGTTGGCTATTTTGGCTTGCTTATGATGCTGGACTTTCCAACCTTTGCTTCACTGCGCGCATATTCTCAGGTTTCTTCAGGGTTAGCGGGTGCGCGGCGTATCCTGGATTTGATCAACCGGGAGACTGATCTGGATCAGAACGCGGCAGGGTATCATGGCAGCATGAAAGGGGAAGTGGAATTTCGGGATGTTTCCTTCAGATACTCACCTGACGATGATGAAGGCAGTATACAGCATGTAAGCTTTGTCCTTCATTCCGGGCAAACCGTGGCGGTCGTCGGGCAAACAGGGTCTGGCAAGACAACACTGGCGCGTCTGGTAAACCGAACTTACGACGTGACAGGCGGAACCGTCTCTGTAGACGGCAGAAATGTATGCGATTGGAACCTGGAAACCCTGCGCCGGAGTATCTCGATCATTGAGCAAGATATCTTTCTGTTTTCTCGAACCATTGCAGAAAATATCTCTTTTGGACGTCCGGGCGCAACCAGGGAGGAGATCACGGCGGCAGCCCAGGCAGCCCAGGCGGATGAATTTATCAATGAATTGCCGGAAGGGTATGAAACAGTCATTGGCGAACGCGGTGTCACCCTATCGGGTGGGCAGCGGCAGCGTCTGGCATTGGCGAGAGCTTTTCTGACCGATCCACGGATTCTTATTCTGGATGATTCAACCAGCGCCATTGACAGCGCCACAGAGGATCATAT
>JBDKTF010000201.1:0-6575 GCA_039680295.1 Anaerolineaceae bacterium | reverse complement strand
CGTCATCCTTGGTTTGATCGGGCTGCGGCTGAAAGATGTCTTCCCCCAGATTACGTTTCTGAACAAAGCCGATGCGGTGGCGGCAATGGGTGTGGCGGTCATCGTGATCTTCGTCAGTATCGAGCTGGGTGTGCGCACCGTTCAGGGTTTGCTCGATCATGCTCCCAAGGGATTGGACACCGAGATTCGCAAAGCCGTGGAAGCAGTGCCCGGCGTGGCAAACTGCCACATGGTTCGGGTGCGCTCTTCGGGTCCCATCATGGATGTGGATTTGCACGTCTCACTGGCGCCCGATCTCTCGCTGGAAGCAGTTCACACCCTCACCGAAACGGTGGAAACCGCCGTGCGCCAGGTTTCGCCAGACGCCATCGTCACGGTGCATCCCGAACCGCTGGAAAATCCGGTATCCCAGGAACACGCATAACCTTATTTATTCCGACAAAAAACGGCGGACCGTTACCGGGTCCGCCGTTTTGTATTCGCAAGAGACGGTTACAATGACGATTCTGGACTGCAATTTTTTTCCATCACTAGCGCATCTTCTCCGCCGTAATAATAGCGTTCCCAAACCCCCATTTGAAAATAACCCAGGGAGTGGTATAGCGCGATGGCGGATTCGTTCGAACGCCTCACAGAAAGACGCACCTGCGGCATACCCATCGCCTTTTCGCAGGTGGTCAGCAGAGCGCGCCCCATGCCCTGACGGCGATATTCGGGATGCACGCACAGCGTGGTGATCCAACCCACCTGTTCACTGTGCCGAATCTCACCCGCAGCAAAACCCAACATTTGCTCTCCCCCCATCGCTTTAAAGCGCACCACATTGGGGAAGGTTAAAACAGCCACCAGATCCCAAAGTGCCCAGGCATCTGCCCCAAAACAAATCGGTTCGAGCTGGCGTAACCCGTTAAGGTCGCGCCAGCTCGCAGTTTCAATCCTGAAATCCACAGTTTTATTGGTTATCTTTCTGACCCTTAACAAAGTTGTTCAACAGCCCCGTGAACTCCATGGGGAAGATGTACTTGGTAGAGGGGTTGGCAGCCATGCTCTTCAAAGTCTCAAAGTATTGCAGGGTAATGGTCTTTTGATCGATGGTATTCGCCACAGCGAAGATGCGTTCCAACGCTCCCGAATACCCTTCTGCCTTCAAGACTTGCGCCTGTTTTTCGCCTTCTGCGCGCAAAATATTGGACTGGCGTTCGCCTTCCGCTTTCAAAATCGCTGCCTGCTTATCACCTTCAGCGACATTGATGGCGGCTTCGCGGGTACCGGTGGATTCGGTCACAACGGCGCGGCGAATACGTTCTGCCGACATCTGCCGGTTCATTGCGTCCTGCACTTCGCGGGGCGGCACGATCTCGCGGATTTCCACGTTGGTTACCTTCACGCCCCACCGCCCGGTCACTTCGTCCAGGCGGGTGCGCAGAATATTATTGATGGTCTCGCGCTCTGAAAGCACATCGTCCAGCAGAATGCCGCCGATGACCGAGCGCAGCGTGGTGGTTGCCATACCCTGTGCCGCCAGCTCAAAATTGCCCACTGCCAGTACGCTGTCGGTGGGGCTGAGCACCTTGTAGAACCACAGGAAATCGATCGAGATCGGCGCATTATCCTTGGTGATGGATGTTTGCTGGGGAATTTCACGCACTTGTTCGCGCAGGTCCACCCGTACCGGTCGATCCACGAACGGGATCAGCAGAACCAATCCCGGACCCTTTTCACCGATGCAGCGTCCCAGGCGGAACACAACCAGACGCTGATATTCAGGAACGATCTTAATGGCAGTTGCAAGGAAGATCAGCAGCAACACCACCACCACGCCGATCAGACAGATAACGGTGGTTGTTAATCCAGTACCCATGGAAAACCTCCTCTATAAATTTGGGTTGAATACCGACTGATTATTCCGGTTTGGATTCAATTTCTTCCACTTCCAGCACAAAGCCGTCGCGGTGAATCACCCGGACGCGGCTGCCCGCATGAATAAGACGCTTGCTGGTTGCGCTCCAGTTTTCACCGCCCGCATACACGGTTCCTTCATTGAAGACATCCGTCTTGGCTTCGCCCATCTGCCCTTCCAGTTTGATCTGGTGTTCGGGTTTGAGCCGCATGGCTTCGATCCCCTTACGAACAAGGATCCACAACAGGCTGGTGGTGACGGCTACGGTCACGATCGCCAGTACCGGTGATACCGCCGGTCCGCCGCTTTCGTTGCGGAACAGGAAAATCGAACCCACTGCCAGCGCCACCAACGAGATCAACAGAAATACCCATCGCCCCGATTTTCGCACCGCGACCAGGAAGGGGAACACCCCCAGGATCAGCACAATCAGCGCCCACAGATTGATGGGCAGGTTATAGATGCTGTATCCCGCCATGACGATCAGGATTAACGCACCCACTTCCAGCAAACCGGTCCCCGGAGAAACCAGCGCCAGCGTCGCCAGAAACATTCCAATCACCAATATCAGGTACGCCACATTTGGATCGAGCAAAAAATTCATATTTTCCCTCTTTCTCCACGATAACACTGCCCCCATGAACGTACAGAATCATTATACCTTAACCTACCCCGTCCGATCTCTTCTTACCCTAAAATCCAACCGGTGAGTCACACGAGTACACCTTTATTCTTCGAGCTTGTCAGTCATACACGAAAACATGGTAAAAGATGGAACAAACGCTGGGTTTGTTCCATCTTTATCGTTCACATCCCCCTTAAGAAAATACCCGCTGCTATTTCCGGCAAACCTCCAGCGCCCGGTGAACCGCTTCCACCACCCAACCCTGCTGCTCATCCGTCATGGTCGGGAAGAGCGGCAGGGTCACTTCACGAGATGCAACATCTTCGGTGCGCGGCAGCGAAGATTCACCGTATCGATTGCGGTAATATGTGAAACTGTGCGCAGGCGGGTAATGAATGCTGGTTTGAATGCCGTCTTCACGCATCGCATCGATAAACGCCTTTCGGTCGCACCCCACCGGCAGCAGCATGGGAAAGATATGATACGCCGGCTGCCCCGCCGCGGTTTGCGAGAACGGCAAGCCCACTCCCAGCGGTTCCAGGGCTTTCCAATACGCGCGGGTCAACTGCTCACGGCGGACATTGTTGCGCGCCAACTTTTTCAGCTGCGTCACTCCCAACGCAGCCCGAATCTCATCGATGCGATAGTTATACCCCAGGTCTACCACATCATAACTGTAGGCGTGCCCCCTGTGACGGTCATACGTCAGGGTGGTCATGCCGTGCGACCGCTGCAGGCGCACTTTCGCTGCCACATCGTCATGGTTCGTCACCAACATCCCCCCCTCGCCGGTGGACATATTTTTATTCGAAAAGAAGCTGAAACATCCCACAGCGCCCCAATTTCCCAGGGCTTTTCCCTCGAGGCTCGCCCCCGGTGAATGCGCTGCGTCTTCAATGATCTCCAGATGGTGGCGTTCCGCCACGTCCAGAATCTCGTGCATGCGGCATGGAAAACCGCCGTAATGCAACACCATCACCGCGCGCGTACGCGGCGTAATATTCCGTTCGATCTCCGCCGGATCAATGGTCAGCTCATCCTCCGACAAAATATCCGCAAAGCGTACATTCGCGCCGGTATAAAGCACCGCATTTGAGGTCGCCACAAAAGTCAAAGAGGGAACAATCACTTCGTCGCCCGCGCCAATGCCCAGCACTGAAACCGCCAGGTGAAGCGCCTGGGTGGCATTGGAAACGGCAAAGGCGTATTTCGCCCCCACCCGCTCCGCAAACTCTGCCTCGAACGTCTGCGTCACCGCGCCCATTGTCAGCCAGCGGCTGCGCAGCACCGTCAGAACGGCATCCTCTTCTTCCACACCGTAATCCAGGTCTGCTAAAGTAACGCGCCAGTCCATGATCCTTTACTCCTTTGCAACTTACGCAATCCAGCGGAATGAAGCGACGAAATGGCGATTATATTTGGGTGAATGAAGTCAATCTGGAAATTAAATTTGATATTTTCCCGGCTGGTAGCGATCCAGATGCGCCGCGATCCACTCAATGGTACGGGTCAATCCTTCCCGAATGGGCACTTTTGGCTGCCAACCCAGACGGTCGCGAGCGCGGCTGTTATCCGCAAGCAGGCGGAGCACTTCACTTTTGACCGGGCGCATTCGCGAGGCATCCACCTCGATCTCCACCGGTTTGCCAACGATCGAGATGATCTCATTTGCCAGATCGCCAACAGCGATTTCAGAGCCGGTCCCCAGGTTGAAGGTTTCGCCTTCCACGCCGGGTGTTTGCCCCACCGCCAGAAAACCTGCCACCGTATCCGAAATATAGGTCAGATCGCGGCGGGCTTCCAGATTCCCCAGGCGCAGCGTCTTGCCGGTCAATACCTGCGTGATGATCGTGGGAATGATCGCGCGGGCGCTCTGGCGCGGTCCATACGTGTTGAAAGGACGCAGCGTGACCACGGGTAAATCGTAGGAGCAGAAAAACGCTTCGGCGAGCTTATCCGCGCCGATCTTGCTGGCGGAATAAGGCGACTGCCCCTGCAAGGGATGCGTTTCGTCGATGGGCACGCGCAGTGCCGTGCCGTAAACCTCTGACGTGGATGTATGGACCACCCGTTCCACATTTTCAGTGCGCGCCGCCTGTAGAACATTCAACGTGCCAAGCACATTGGTTTCCACCACGTCGATCGGGTGACCATAGGAATAGGGTATGGAGATCAACGCCCCCATGTGAAAGACCAGGGAAACGCCTTTCACAGCAGCCGTTACAGTTGGCAGATCGCGCAGATCACCTGTCACCAGTTCAATTTCTTTTTGGATGTCTGGCGGCACCAGGGCAAGCAGCCCCGGGTCTCCCCGCGAGTTATAACGAACAAAGGCGCGTACATGCGCGCCTTGTTTCACCAATTCTTCAATCAGATGGCTGGCAATAAAACCACCCGCCCCGGTTACCAGTATTTGTCTGTTTTTGTATGCGTTGGTTTCCATGCCGTTAACCTGTCTTTGATCTGTTCGGTATGGCGATTAACACATTATATACAAGAAACGTGCCAACGCAACCAGAATTAATACAACGCTGGTTTTTACGTCTTTCCAGATCAAAACCGGTTCAGCGACCCACGCCAACGTAATGGAATCCCATCTCCTCCAGTTCGGCGCGCGGTAAGAAATTGCGCCCATCCAGGATCAACGGGTTGTTCACCAGTTTACGGATTTCCTGCCACGGCAACTTGCGGTATTCTGGCCATTCTGTTACCAGCACCACCGCATCCGCCTCTTTAACCGTTGCCATGACATCAGCGTTGAAATGCACTCCCATGTCGCCGTACAATCGACGGGCGTTTTCCAGCGCCACCGGATCGTGCGCCACCACTTTGACCCCACGCTGGATCAGGTTGCGGGAAATGTCAATCGCCGGAGCATCGCGCAGATCATCGGTATTGGGTTTGAAGGCAAAACCGAGCAGCGCCACCGTGCGTCCTTTGAGGATCTTGAGTTCGCCCTGAAGCCGGTCGACCACCCAGGTTCGCTGCTGGTAGTTCACGTCGCGCGCCGCCTGAACGATGGGCATCTTCAAACCGTATTCCTCTGCGGTGGAAACCAATGCTGCGGTGTCTTTGCCGAAGCAGCTTCCACCCCAACCAATGCCTGCCTGAAGAAAGCGCGGACCAATGCGGCTGTCCAGCCCAATGCCGCGGGCGATCTGGTTGATGTCTGCGCCCACTTTGGCTGCCAGTTGTCCGATCTCATTCACATAGCTGATCTTCAGCGCCAAAAAGGCGTTGGCGGCGTATTTGATCAACTCCGCTGACGCCAGATCGCTGGTCAGCAGCGGCACCGCGCCCAGCCCTTCGGGTCGGGGAAGGAAATCAGGGGCAGAGAAATCTTGATTCAAAATGGGACGATAGAGGTCTGTCATCACGCTGACGGCGCGATTGTCTTCGGCGCCTACCACCACCCGGTCAGGATAGAGGGTATCGTACAGCGCAGATCCCTGGCGTAAAAATTCGGGATTGGACGCCACGGCGAAAGTGCCGTTGGGACGATAACCGTTGGCATGTTCAAAGGCGTCGCGCACCAGCGCGCCCACCCAGTTGCCGCTCCCGATCGGTACGGTCGACTTGTTCACCACCACGGTGAAGTGATCGCCCAGATTTCGACCGATCATCTCGGCTGCCTGCTGCACATAGTGCAGGTCAGGGCTGCCGTCTTTCATCGAAGGTGTACCCACGCTGATAAAAACGACCTCAGCTTCCCGGATGGCGTCCGTATCTTCTTCATGTGTAAATCGAATATTGGGTTTCGACAGCTCCAGCAGTTCTGCCAGTTTGGGTTCATAAATGGGCAGCTTGCCGTTGTTCAACAAATCGATTTTGTGCTGATCAACATCCATGCAAACCACCTGGTGCCCAAGGTAAGCCATGGCAACGCTGGTGGTTAAACCGACATATCCTGTTCCAACGACAAATACTTTCATGTGTGAAATCCCTTGATCGCGTTTGATATTCTGCGCCTTGCCCACGGGCAGGCACAGACAGACTTATCAATTTTACCAGTATTTATACCCTTCAAAAAGGCGATCTTCACTCCACGAG